>JAZNJZ010000069.1:0-12023 GCA_045578325.1 Eubacterium sp. | reverse complement strand
TGGGAAGTATCTTTGCTGGATGTGATGAGAGTCCAGGAACATTTGAGTTGTTCCAGGGTAGAAAATACAAAGTATATCGTGGTATGGGATCTATCGCAGCGATGGAAAATGGTAGTAAGGATCGTTACTTCCAGTCTGATGCGAAGAAACTTGTGCCAGAAGGTGTAGAAGGACGTGTAGCATACAAAGGAACAGTAGAAGATACTGTGTTCCAGTTAATTGGTGGTATTCGTTCCGGTATGGGTTACTGTGGTGCAAAAGACATCGAGACATTGAAGGAAAATGGACGTTTCGTGAAGATTTCCGCAGCTTCCTTGAAGGAAAGTCACCCACATGATATTCACATTACGAAAGAGGCTCCAAACTACAGTGTCGAGTAAGTATAGAAGAAAACGAAGAAGAATCAAATACAGAAAGACAGGGCTGCGCGCTGGTATTGTTATCAGCGCGATAGCCTTTTTTGTTGTGATATGCTGTATTGTGTTTCATGTTCTTAAAAAAGATGAAGAGGAACAGGCTGGGATGACCAAGCAAAAAATATTGCCTGAGATCGCGCTAAATGTACAGCTCTTGGACGTAAATGAGTATTCGCGACCTGGAATACCTATGGAAAAAGTAAAGGGCATTGTAGTGCATTATACGGCGAATCCGGGGACGGATGCTATGGCGAATCGAAATTACTTCAATAATTTGCCCAAGATTAATGGACAAAAGTCGAAGAAAACATATGTGAGCAGTCATTTTGTCATAGGATTAGAGGGAGAGATTGTTCAATGCATTCCCACTGCAGAGATTGCCTATGCTTCCAATGATCGTAATACAGATACGGTGTCAATTGAATGCTGTCATCCTAATAAAAGTGGAAAATTTACGAAGGAAACCTATGAATCGTTGGTTGAATTAACGACCTTCCTCTGTTTGAAATTTGATCTTACGGAAAAAGAGGTAATACGTCATTATGATATCACCGGTAAGAATTGTCCTAAGTATTTTGTTGAGAAACAGGATAAGTGGGAAAGTTTTCGGCGAAGAGTTGCGGAAGAGTTGAGAAATAATCCTACATAAATTAAAAATAACCGGAGTGGTTGCCACCACGTTCCGGTTATTTTTATTGTTTGCATTTTTATTATTTTGTTTTGAATTTCGAAATAGCTTCTCCCAATCGGTCTGCACGAACCATCAACTGAGAAGATGCATCGTCCAGAGAGTGAAGCGCCTCGGACTGCTTGTCTGTAACGTTAGCAACAGAGGTTACAGATGCAAGTGTTTCTTCCAAGATTGCGGAAATGTTTTCCATGGAATTCAATGTGGAAGAACCGGATGCCTCCATATCTTTGGAACTGTTTTGGATACTTTCAAGGTATTCGGTCAGTTTTTCAATACGAACTTTCAATGCCTCGAAAGATTGAGCGGTTGTGGCAACTGCTTTTACCTGCTCATCTACGATTTCTTCCGCTGTCTGAGCAGTTGTAACAGCATCCCTTGTGGCATCGGTGATTTCGTTTACGATATTTGAAATCTTACCAGCGGATACGAGACACTGATCTGCCAATTTACGAATCTGAGTTGCAACAACGGAGAATCCTTTACCAGCATTACCTGCTCTTGCGGCCTCAATGGAAGCGTTCAAAGAGAGAAGGTTAGTTTCTTCGGCAATATCGTTGATGCTATTAACAATCTGTCCGATATTGCTAGAATGAACGGCAAGCTCTTTGATTGTCTGGATAACGCTATCGGTTATGTCGGTTGTAGATTTTGTCTTAGCGTTCAAGTTATCCATATTTGTAAGTCCGGCATTGATTGCTACCTGAGTATCTGCAGCAATGTTACCGATTTCTGTTGTATCATCATTTACAACATTAATCTTATTAAACAAGCTATCCATTTCGTTCAGACAAGCAGCAGCACTTTCTGTCTGTTCACCAACACCGATTTCGACTTCATGTACCGAATGCTGGATGTCTTTTGTTGTCTGAGAGAACGTAGTGGAAGAGGAGTTAACCTTGTTCAAGGATACGGTAAGTGCTTCGTATACGGATTCCACTTCCATAATCAAACCACGAATGTTGGCAAGCATGTCATTACAACTTCCGTACAACAATGCAAACTCATCGCGACGGTGTGTTCGGAACTCAACGGTAAGATCACCTTTGGAAACTTTTTCAAGTTCCTTGATGGAAAGGTTAATGGATTTACTAAATCCTCTTGAGATTAAGGTTCCGACTAACATTGCAATGATACAGGAAACCAGTACCAGAATAATGGTAAGGGTCTGGATGCTCTTTGCCTGTGCGATGATAACAGACTGTGGCACAAGACTACAAAGCATGATTCCTGTTGTACCTAACTTCTGATAGTTGAAAAGGTAAACTTTTCCTTTGTAACGAACATAGTCACTACCACTTTCTTTTTCGGAAGCTACTGCATCCTGATAGAAGTTCAGCTCGGAATATAAATTACCTTCTACAATGTTATCTGCTTTTGCTTCTTTCTTTTCCTCTTCTTCGGATTTGATGGTTTTCAAATCTTGTCCTTCGATAACCAGTTCCTGATTATCTGGTGTAATGATACCAGTATAACTACCTACGCCAAGATTCAAGTTCTGCAAAATATTCAAAAGAGAATCACGTTTGATATCTACAATCATAACAGCGTCACTAGTAGAAGAAAGATCGTGAGCAACACGTAACATGTAGTTTTTGCTGTTGGCTTTTAACAACTTATCCAATTCTTCAACTGGGCCACTCCAATGGAAGTTCATTGTGTCGCCAAGTACCTCTTTTCCGAGATCTGTCTTGATAAACGTATCGTACAATTTCAGTGTTGTATCGTCCACTTCTTCCGCGGCATCGGAATCCGGGTTCTTACGAAGAGAAGGAACGGAACTGAAAATGTTTTTATCTTGTTTTACAATATAAATATTTCCGATAAACTGGTTGGATGCCACTCGGTTGCTAAGTTCTTGGTTTAAGTCAGAATAAGTAGCAGTTTCCATTTCTTCTGCGTCTGTAATGACAGCAGTAGCATCATTATGATCTGCTCGAGCTTCTAACATTTCGGAATAAACTTTGTAATATTCCAATGTTCCTTCCGAGGTGGACTCCACTTTTTCTAGTAATGATTCGTACTTTGCCTTTGCGTCAGCAGCAGATTTTCTTTGGGAATCATTGATGCTGTATTCACCTGTATAATATCCGCTTAGTGTATCATCGGAAAGGTAGATATTCATATCCGATTCAATGTTGCTGAATACGAATGAGAAATATTCCTGTGCCATATTCATGGTCTGAGAAACAGCACTTTCGTAGTTTTCGTTCAAAGCACTGGAAGATTTCGTATAGGATACAATACCTAAGATGACAATCATAACAACAGGGATAATGAAACATCCAATCAGTTTTGTTTGGATACAAAACTGAGGGAGAATCTTTACATTTCCATCAAGAAGTGGTGCGTCTTCGGGTTGCTTCTGAGGAATTAATGTTGGTATGATTTTAACCAGTTTTACAATCTGCTTTCCGAGCCATTTGGCTTTTTCAAGAATAAAAGCAACTGGCTTTGGAAGATTCGATGGTGTTTTTGGTTTTTTGTCTGTAGGTTTTGAAAGAGTGCCCGTGGTAGCATCCGCTTTCTTTTTCTTGAGGCCTATATTTGGCTTTGGTAAAGCAGAGCGTTTTGCTGGCTTATCCGCCTTTGGCAATTTGCTTTTGATCGGTTTTTCTTTCTTGACCTTTTCTAGTTTCACTTTTTTTGGTTTTGGTACTTTCTCCTTTTTCACCTTATCGGTTTTTGGTTTTTTTTGGAAAAGAGGTTTCTTATCCTTTTTCAAGTCATTCTGTTTTTTTGTTTTGTTTTCCATAGTTACCTCCATTCTTTATCTTGAAACCCATTTAGAACAACGTCCGTTGCTAAATGAGAAAAGATAGTTCTTTGTCGATTTCTTCGTACCTGCGATAAGAAATTCCCGCGGATTTCATCATTTTTTTTGATGCGATTACGCTGGCGGTGTCCGAATACTTGTCCTCTCGATAAATCACTTCTTTGATTTCGGATTGAATGAGTGCTTTCGTACACTCATTGCAAGGGAAAAGGGTGGTGTAGATTCTAGCGCCCTTTAGCTTAAAGCCGGAATAATTTAGGATCGCATTGAGTTCTGCATGACACACATATAAGTATTTTGTGTCTAACGGTTCACCATCATTTCCCCAAGGGTATTCGTCATCGGAACAGCCGCGTGGCATCCCGTTGTAACCGACGGAGAGGATTTTGTTATCGGTGTCTACAATGCATGCCCCCACTTGTGTGTTTGGGTCTTTGCTACGCATGGAAGACAGAAGTGCAATCCCCATAATATCCTGATCCCAGGAAAGATAATCTTTGTTCTTCATAGGTATCCTCCACTATAATATAACTACTAAAATAATACCATTTTTTTGGGGATTTGTAAACCTTTTCTGGCAATAAAAAGAGGGGGGGAGAGAAAGAAAAAAGAGCTGTATCACATAGGATACAGCTCCTGATTATATGTTTCTATGACGGGTAGAATTGTAGTAGCAGTACGACTGCCTTCTACATCAACACATAACTGCGATTAAGCAAGTTTGTTTACTGCAAGTGTAAGACGAGAAACTTTTCTCGCTGCAGTATTTTTATGATAAATACCTTTCTGAGTTGCTTTGTCAATCTCAGATACAGCTTTTTTCAATGCCTCGCTTGCTGCTGCCTTATCATTTGCTTCGATTGCAACATCTACCTTTTTGATTGCAGTCTTAACTTTAGAACGGATTGATTTGTTTCTCTCAGCTCTCTTCTGGGAAACAAGAATACGTTTCTTTGCAGATTTGATATTTGCCAATTCTAACACCTCCATCTTATTTTTAGTTCATAATTTTATTGTAATGCCTGGTTAAACGGACACGGACATTAACACAAACATACTCATTTATGATATTACAAAACATCCGCGGTGTCAATACATAAATTAAATTATTTTGGTAAATCTATGAGATAAAAGTGTTGTTTGAAAGAGGAGAGAAAAAATGTCAGAAAGAAAAACAGATCTTGCTTTGGAGATTCGAGAAAGTTTTCCGCGAAATCACGTGGAGATTAAGGGGGTCGTGTTGGAAAAACATTATGAGGATAAAGCCCATGCCAAAATCACCACGGTTCGGATTGAAGACGAGAAAGGGAGTCAGGCAATGGGAAAACCGAAAGGATGTTATGTAACCATTGAATGTGAAGATATGCCCAAAGAGGACATTTCGAAAGAAGAATTGCACTGTTGCATCGGGCGAGAGTTGCAAAAAATGATCCCGAATATGGAGACGGCATCCGTTCTTGTTGTTGGTTTGGGAAATCGTCAGGTAACCAGTGATTCGTTGGGACCTAGGATGGCGGAGTGCGTGTTGGTAACCAGACATTTAAAACAAGAATTTGGTCAGGGTTTTATGAAAGAGAATGGATTTGGGATGGTGAGTGCGATTGCGCCTGGAGTAATGGCACAGACCGGTATGGAAGCAATCGAAGTTTTGCAGGGGATTGTAAAAAAGACCTCTCCGGATGTGGTGATTGTGGTGGATGCATTAGCTGCGAGAAGCATGTCACGACTTTGTACCACAGTGCAGATTACAGATACTGGCATTAGTCCTGGCTCGGGAATCGGAAATCATCGCAAGGAGCTTTCCAAGAAAAGCCTTGGAGTCCCAGTGATTGCAGTGGGGGTTCCCACAGTGGTGGATGCGCGAACAATCATAAGTGATCATTTAGAACGAGTGTTGTCGAAACAAGGGTACAATGAATATGAAATTGAAAATTTTATAAGGGAAGTGTTTCAAGATGAAATGGATAATTTGTATGTGACTCCCAAAAATATTGATGAGTCCGTGGAAGTGATTGCCAAGGATTTGGCAGAGATTGTGAATCTTTGTTTTCAAAGAAGGAATAAAAGGAAGGGCGGATTACTATAATGGATAGAAGGTGATGGAATCCGATGGATAAAAGAGGGGGGAGAAACAAGTGAAGAGAATGGGAGTATTGTTTCTGGTGGTTGTGATCGGATTGTTGATGGGAATGGAAATATTCAGTGCCCCTTGGAAAGAAACAATGTTACAAAAGGTGGCAGTAACGATTTATGAAGATTCCTTTATGCTTTCTCAATTGGGAAAGGAAGAGCGATGGTTACAGCTGGTCATGGGGAAACATTTGTATTTTGAAGAAATAGAAGAAGATATTGATACGAAAAGTCGTTTGGTATATATGGAAAATAGTAATCCAACATTGCAAGAGAGTGATGGGGCTCAGGAGAAACAACCGTTGTATAGTTCGGGGGATTCGTCTGTGGTAGCAGGGGAAAGTGCTACCCAAGTAGCATCTGTGAATGCGAAAAGGATGGGGAGTGTGGGAACAGCGGAATATGTGAAGAAACTGTGGGAGAGCAAAGATGTTAATTATCTATGGGATCATTTCTATATTATTGATTCCACTACCTCGGTTAAGAAAAACTTGTTTCCTGTGGAAAAAATGCTCACACGAAATCTTGCGTTACCACCGCAACAAGGAAAAAAGCAAATTTTAATTTACCATACTCATGGTGCCTCTGAGACCTTTGCTGATAGTCGAAAAAACAAGGAAAACGATTCGATTATCGGGGTTGGTACTGTTTTGGCCAATGAATTGGAGAAACTAGGGTATGAAGTGTATCACGACAAGACAAAATACGATTTGATTCATGGCGAGATTGATCGTAGTCAGGCGTACAATATGTCTTTGGATGGGGTGAAAAAGATATTGAGGGAAAATCCGGATATTCAGGTTACGATTGATTTGCATCGCGATGCGGTGGGGAAAGGGAAACATACATATACGATGTTAAATGGGAAGAAGACGGCAATTGTAATGTTTTTTAATGGGATGAGTCGTACAAAATCAGGCCAGATTGAGTATTTGAATAATCCCAATCTGGAAGCGAATCTTTCCTTTAGCTTGCAGCTGAAGTGTCATGCGATGGAGTTGTACGATGGGTTTACAAAACCAATTTATTTGAAGGGATATCGCTATAATCTGCACATAAAAGAAAGGGCATTGTTAGTAGAACTTGGCAATGAGAATAATACTGTAGAGGAAGCAAAAAATGCAGCACTTCCGCTGGCAAAGGTTATTGCAGATGTGCTAAAAGGGGAAGTGAGTCATAGGTGATTCTATGCTAAGAGGAAGAGCCGCTCATCTTTTTTGCAATGAGACAGAGTGCGCGGATATCGTCCTCGCTGAGGTTTTTGATATAGCGAAAGAGTCGATGAACTTGGGGGGAATAATAATGTTGCTCTAATTCGTCCGTTTCCAACAAGAGTTTACAAGGAATCTCTAGTTCATATGCGATGCGAAGAAGCGTTTCGGTTTTTGGAATGTTCTCACCACGCTCGATTTTTCCAATGGTTCCAGTAGCAAGGCCTGTTTTGATGGCAAGTTGCTCTTGGCTAAGCTCTTTTGCTTCGCGAAAATTTCGAACTTGAAGTCCGATTGATCGACATGCTTTGAAATGATGCTGTACTTTCAAAATAATTCCTCCTTTGTCAATTTCTGTTATACATAGTGTACTTGCTATAAATTATTCTCACAAGTAATTGTAATAGAGAGTTCTCGTTGCAAAATCTATACTACAATATAGAATTATGAATTTGTTGAAAAAAATGTAAGGGAAAAAAGTGCGTAAAATCGGGAGGTGGTCGTACTACGAGTGGAATGCACCGTGTTACGGACTACAATTTTCCGTGGAAATCGTGTAAAATATAGGTAGGCTTTCTTACAAATGAGCGTGGAGTATGGAGAAGAGATATGGGAAGATATTGTAACAAAGTATTGGGGAAAAGGCTTCAAAAAGTGCGCAAAATGATGGATATTTCTTCGGAGGATATGGCAGAAGTCATGAATCTGAGCGCGGGACACTATCGAAAATTAGAAAGGGGAGAACATGCTATCAGTTTGGCCTGTTTACAGGTGTTACACGAAGAATATGGAATTGATTTGAATTACATTATTACGGGGCATGCTAGGGAGGAAGATGTGGCTAGAGATTTGGTGTGTGGGACACCAGAAGAGATTTTTGGTTATATGCATCAGCTGATTGAGTCTTGTGAACGTGCTTATACGGCACAACAGAGAAAGAGAGAAGGTGAAGGCGATGAATTCTATTAATAGACGAGATTTGGAGGTGTATGTCTCGATGCAAGGTCGTCTGAGTCAGGTTAACATGGAAGAGATTATTTATGTTGAACACAATAGTAGAACGGTGTTTATCCATACAGAACGAGGGGTGATTTATATTCCTTATACGACATTGGGGCGAGTTCTGCGGGTTTTGGGAGAGGATTATTTGCAACAATGTCATAGGTCATTTCTTGTGAATCGTGTGCATATCGAACGGATTGATCGGGTTAAAAATCGTATTATATTGAAAAATCATATGGGAAAAGTGGCACTTGGAAGAAAGTATCGAGATACTTTACTTCGAAAACTTCATTACATATGAAGTGAGAATTGCTTTACAAAACAGAACTTCCGTTATATAATAAAGCATTGAACGGATTTCGAGGTGATGATTTTGAAACACATATATCTGATTCGTCACGGGAGACAGAGTTCAAAGCTTTGTAATGTAGACGTTAGTTTAGATGAAGCCGGGAAAGAACAAGCGCAGCATTTGGCGCAGCGTTTGCGAGGATATGATATCCACCGGCTTTATTGTAGTGGATTGAAACGTGCCGTTGAGACGGCAGAGATTTTAGGTGGATCCCTGGGCTTGCAACCAGAGCAGGTGGAGGACTTCCAAGAGATTGACTTTGGTGATTTGACGGGACGGGAAGATGCGGAAATCGCAGAACGATATGCTGAATTCCGCGAGGAACGTGCGAGGATGACCAGTGATCTGCGATATCCCGGTGGCGAGAATGGAGAAGATGTGGTACGGCGTGTGTATCCGGAATTGTTGCGAGTATGTAGAGAGCCGGAAGAACGGGTCGCGATTGTAACCCATGGCGGTGTGATTCGGGCGTTGTGTGCACATTTGCTTCAGACAGATCAGAAAAATAAATTGCGTATTTCCATTGATTTGGAAAATACCAGTATAACAGAGATTATCTATAAGGAAGAGACAGAGGAATTTTATGTGGAACGGGTGAATGACTACGCCCATCTGGAAAACCATCCGGAGTTGCTACGGAGTGGGTGGAAGTCCTCGCTTATACGATAAGAGGAAATGGAGAATATATATGGAACAAACAGAACAAAGACAAGAAAACAAAATGGGCGTCATGCCCATAAAGAGATTGTTGATTAGCATGTCTCTTCCGATGATGGCGTCTATGTTGGTGCAGGCATTGTATAACATAGTAGATAGTGTGTTTGTGTCGCGCATCGGAGAGGATGCATTAACTGCGGTGTCCCTTGCGTTTCCGCTTCAGATGCTAATGATTGCGGTGGCAGGCGGAACGGGAGTTGGTGTCAATGCATTGCTTTCCAGAAGTCTGGGAGAGAAAAAGTTTAAGGAGGCAGACCGGGCAGCGAATTCAGGTGTGTTTTTAATGGCCATCAGTTATGTGGTGTTTTGCTTGATTGGTATTTTTGCTGCGGAGCCATTTTTTGAAAGTCAGGTTGACATGAATCTCCCCAATGCAACAACAATTGTGCAATACGGAAAGAGTTATTTATCTGTCTGCATGATAGGTTCCTTTGGTATTTTGTTTGAAATGATGCTAGAGCGCTTGTTGCAGGCTACGGGAAAGACCATTTATTCGATGATTACCCAAGGGACAGGAGCGGTGGTCAACATTATCCTAGATCCGATTTTGATTTTTGGTTTGTGTGGTGCCCCGAAAATGGGAATTGCCGGGGCGGCATTGGCTACTGTTATTGGTCAGATTGTGGCCATGATACTTGCGGTATATTTTAATCTCAAGAAAAATACAGAGATTCATTTTTCTTTGAAAAATATGCGACCCCGGGCAGCAACGATACGGACGATTTACTGGGTTGGTGTGCCTTCGATTATCATGCAGGCAATTGGTTCGGTTATGACTTTTGGTATGAATAAAATTCTAGCGCCATTCTCCCTTACAGCGGTGGCAGTGTTTGGCGTGTATTTCAAGTTGAACAGTTTCATTTTTATGCCGGTGTTTGGTATGAACAATGGATTGATTCCGATTGTGGCATATAACTACGGAGCACGTAACAAAGAGCGTATCGTTGCAGTGGTGAAATTTGCAATAATGATCAGTGTAACGATCATGTGTATCGGTATGTGCATTTTCTTGGCGATTCCGGACAAGCTATTGCTCTTGTTTGAAGCATCCCCACAGATGTTGGAGATTGGAGTTCCCGCACTTCGGATTATTGCAATTCACTTTATGTTGGCGGGAGGTTCGATTATATTGATGTCTACGTTCCAGGCATTTGGTGAAGGGTTCTTAAGCCTTTCCGTATCTGCGGTACGTCAGTTGGTGGTTATCTTACCAGTGGCATACGTGCTGGCCAGATTTGTGGGGCATACATCGGTATGGTGGGCATTCCCCATTGCAGAGATTTGCTCGTTAACCATGAGTAGTTTGTTGTTTGTAAGACTATATCGTAACAAGATTAAGACATTATAATTGATTTCATATATATTTAAGGAGGATAAAGAAATGAAAATTGATAAGCTCGTAGGAGACAGATTTAAAGAGAGACCATCGGATTGTGCTATTGACAGCCATGCTTTGATGGTGCGTGGTGGTTATATGAAGAATGTGGCAAATGGAATTTTTTCCCAGTACCCACCATTGAAAAGAGTGACCGCCAAGATTGAAAATATTATCCGTGAAGAAATGGATGCCATCGATGGACAGGAGGTACTGTTCCCAGTGGCGCTTCCAGGAAGTTTGTGGGAAGAGTCCGGACGTTTTGAGAGTGTAGGAAGCGAGCTTCTTCGATTTAAAGATCGTAACAATTCTCAGATGGTGCTTGGTATGACTCACGAAGAGGCAGCGGTACATTTGGTAAGAGAATATGCCAATACCTATACCAAATATCCATTTATGATTTATCAGATTCAGACGAAATTCCGTGACGAAGCACGTCCTCGTGCCGGAATGATTCGTGTCCGTGAGTTTACAATGAAAGATGCGTATTCTTTCCATACTTCTCAGGAAGATTTGGAACAGTATTATGATGAATGTTATAAAGCATACCAGCGAATCTTTGCAAGAGCTGGTATCCCAGAAGTTGCTGTGGTTGCTTCCGATTCTGGTATGATGGGAGGAAGCATTTCCCATGAGTACATGCTTTTGACACCAGTGGGAGAAGACTCCATTGTATTGTGTGAAGAGTGTGATTATCGTGCGAATATGGAAGCGGCGGATTGTATCATTGAGAACAACCAGACACTTCCACAGGCGGAGTTGACATTGGTGGATACACCAGATAAACATACCATCGAAGAAGTTTGCGAATTCTTGAAATTACCAGTGGAGAACTCCTGTAAAGCAGTGGTTTACCAGAGAAATGAGGACGATTCTTATATCGTATTGTTCCTTCGTGGAGACTTAGAGGCAAATGAAACAAAACTGACCAATTATCTTGGTTGTGCCATTCATCCAGCAGTAATTACCGATGAGTGTGGTCTGGCAGCAGGTTCCATCGGTCCTTACAACTTGAATGGAGATTATACGATTCTCTATGATAAGTCTTTGGAGGGAATTGCAAACCTTTGCTGTGGTGGAAATGTAGATGGAAAACATTACACCGGATTGGATATGGCGAGAGATATGGGCGAAGTAACCTATGGTGACTTTGCAAAAGCCATCGACGGTGGCGTGTGCCCATGTTGTGGTAAGAAATCCTTGAAAATTGAGAGAGGAATTGAGGTTGGAAACATCTTCCAGCTTGGAACAAAATACTCAAAGAGCATGGGTATGGAATACATTGATGCAGACGGCGAAAGAAAAACTCCCATCATGGGCTGTTACGGCATAGGCGTTGGAAGACTTTTAGCCTGT
>JAZNJZ010000068.1:0-14801 GCA_045578325.1 Eubacterium sp. | reverse complement strand
TTGCAATCATGCATCATGAAAACGTTGGTGTATCTATCACAGGTAACTCAACAAACCCAACACGTTTCCAGCATCCAGTTGCAGGTACATACAAAAAAGAATGTATGGAACTTGGAAAGAAATACTTCTCAGTAGCATCTGGTGGTGGTACAGGACGTACACTTCACCCAGATAACATGGCAGCTGGTCCAGCTTCCTACGGTATGACAGATACATTGGGACGTATGCATAGCGATGCACAGTTCGCTGGATCTTCTTCTGTACCAGCTCACGTAGAGATGATGGGTCTTATCGGTGCAGGTAACAACCCAATGGTTGGTATGACTGTAGCAGTTGCAGTTTCCATTCAGGAAGCAGCTGATAACGGAAAGTTCTAGTAGGCTTTAAGCCGTGCATTAAAAAAGAAGTCGCATTCGTGCTTGCACGAAAATGTGACTTCTTTTTTGATTATATCCGCGAAGGCAAAAGATATAGATACAAATGAAAGTTCTTCAATTAGTCTTGCAATTACTATATGTGTATGATATAATAACACTAATCAGTTAATAATATAGTGAGCAAGTTGTCCAGAATCTTTAATTGTAATCTAAGTAGCCTATTACCTTGCTCAAAATTCCAGTAACAACAAATGAGCAGGGAAATGGTAAATACGATACGTTAAGATTATGTGACAGAATTATTGTCATGTCTTTTCCCTGTACCATAGGTTCTGATTTTAACGAAGAGAAGGGGGAATGTACATGGCAGAACGAAAAGAAAACGAATTAGTAGCAGACAGAAATTACAAGGATACCTTGTTTCGAGTGTTGTTCCATGACAAGTCGCGATTGCTATCCTTGTACAACGCGGTGAACGGAACCAATTACACGGATTTGGAAGCATTGGAAATTAACACGATTCAAAATCTCTTGTATCTAAGTATGAGAAACGATGTTTCATGTATTGTGGACATGCGGATGAATCTGTATGAACATCAGTCCACGGTGAACCAAAATATGCCGGTGAGAAATCTATTTTATGTGGCGAGATTGTATCGGGAAATGATACCGGAAAAAATGCTATACGGCTATCATGCGTATCCGATTCCGGCTCCCAAGTTTGTTGTATTTTATAATGGAAAGAAAGAGCAGCCGGAGCGATGTGAGATGTGCCTATCGGATGCGTATATGACAGAGGAAAAGGATCCTTACTTGGAACTACGTGTACTTCAGTTAAATATAAACAAAGGATACAATGACGATATTAAAGATTGCTGCCAGACTTTAAAAGAATACATGTTATACGTGGATCGTGTGCGGAGGCATACCTATGTGAAAAAGATGACATTGGAAAAGGCAGTTGCAAAAGCCGTTGATGAATGTATAGAAGAGGGAATCTTAGCGGATTTCCTAAGTGAATACCGAGAGGAGGTTGTGGGTATGTGTTTAGAAGAGTGGAATCAGGAATTATTTGAAGAGGTTCGTGCAGAAGAAGCCTATGAAGATGGCTTTGAAGAGGGAAGACGTGATGGGTTTGAGGCAGGAAGACGAGATGGCAGAGCGCAAGGCAGAGCGGAAGGTAGAGCGGAAGGTAGAGCAGAAGGTAGTGCGGAAATTATTTGCACAATGTTGCGAAAGCAAAAAGCACCAGAGTTTATTAGTGAATTGACCGATTTGCCACTACAATACATCTATGAGGTGCAACAAGAGTTGTTTTGTCTAGAAGAATCCACAGGGGAATATCATACAAAGACAGAAGAGCAGTAGTCGATACGGACGTCCGTCATATAGAATCACAAAAAGAACACCGTTTGTAAGGAAGCTTACACGATGTTCTTTTTTGTAATTTTGCATATTGTACGAACTTCTAATAGTTTGTCGCTAACGTGCCAATCACTTGTCTAGGTCTTTTCCAATCTTCAGCATTTTTAAGATTTTGATTTTTTCATCTTTGTCATACTGCTTTAAAACTCGTAAGATATCCTGCTCTACTACGCTATCATCATCGGCTTCAATGAATTCTGGATTACCAGCATTCAGAAGAGAGTCGATGGAAATGTGACATAATTTTGAATAGTACATAAGTACTCGAAGATTGATTTTTGTACGGTTATTCTCGATGTTGCTAACAAAAGCGATGGTGCTACCAAGGTCTTTAGCGATTTTTTCCTGAGTTACACCTTGCTCGTTTCTAAGCTGTTTCATTTTTTTTCCAACTTTATTAAAGTCAATTTTTTCCATTACTTCCATTTTTTTCGCCTCCTACAAAATATGTATATATCTTAGTTTATTATATAGATGGGTTGAAATCAAGTGTAATTTGTAGTGTTATCAAAAAAATTTTATTTTCGCAAAAAATAAGACGCAGACTTGACAGTTTGCGCCCTTTTGCTATATACTAAAACAGTTAATACCTAATCATGGGATAGTGTTTATACATTTACAATAAGAAACAACACATTTTCCTTAGGATATGATTGGGAAATGGATGGAGGAAGATAGATGAAATTTCATATCGCGGTCATCCCTGGTGATGGAATTGGACCAGAGATTGTGACAGAAGCAAAAAAAGTATTGGATAAAGTTGGAGAGGTTTATGGACATACCTTTGAATATGAGGAACTTTTGATGGGTGGATGTTCCATAGATGCTTATGGCGAGCCTTTGACGGATGAGACATTGGAACGCGCAAAGAACAGTGATTCTGTTTTGTTAGGAGCCGTCGGTGGTAACGTGGGACAGAGCAACTGGTATCAGCTTCCACCAGACAAGAGACCAGAAGCAGGACTTTTGAAGATTCGTAAAGGTCTTGGCTTGTTCTGTAATCTTAGACCAGCAGTCCTTTTTGATGAACTTAGCGGTGCTTGTCCGCTGAAGGAAGAGCTCACAGAGGGCGGGTTTGATTTTGTCGTCACAAGAGAGTTGACTGGCGGTTTATATTTTGGAGAGAGATATACAAAAGAGGTAAACGGTGTCATGCAGGCAACCGACACTCTTACATATAATGAAACAGAGATTCGTCGAATCGCGAAATGGGCATTTGACATTGCTATGAAGAGAAATAAAAAGGTTTGTAGCGTGGATAAGGCAAATGTATTGGATTCTTCCCGACTTTGGAGAAAAGTAGTGAAAGAAGTCAGTGCAGATTATCCAGAAGTAGAGCTGACAGACATGCTTGTTGACAACTGTGCGATGCAGTTGGTAAAAGATCCAAAGCAGTTTGATGTTATTTTGACAGAGAACATGTTTGGTGACATCTTGTCTGATGAAGCAAGTATGGTAACTGGTTCCATCGGGATGTTGGCATCTGCAAGTTTGGGCGACGGTACATTGGGCTTGTATGAGCCAAGTCATGGTTCTGCACCGGATATTGCAGGCCAGAACAAAGCAAATCCAATTGCTACGATTCTTTCTGCAGCAATGATGTTAAAATATTCCTTCAATTTGTTGGAAGAGTCTGACGCCATTGAAAATGCAGTAAAAGAAGTTTTGAAAAAAGGTTTGCGTACTATTGATATCATGGACGAAGGCAAGACATGTCTTGGAACGGTAGAGATGGGCGATGCAATTGTTAAAGAAATTCGCAAATAGCATTTATTGAATAAATATAGAGAATACGGAAGGAGCATTTCACATGAAGAGTGATTCAGTTAAGAAGGGAATGCAGACAGCACCACAGCGTTCCTTGTTTAATGCATTAGGGTTGACAAAAGAAGAGCTTGAAAAGCCATTGGTTGGTATCGTTAGCTCTTATAATGAGATTGTGCCGGGGCACATGAATATTGATAAAATTGTGGAGGCAGTAAAGCTTGGCGTGGCTATGGCAGGCGGAACTCCAATTGTATTTCCAGCCATTGCAGTTTGTGATGGTATTGCCATGGGACATGTAGGAATGAAATATTCCCTCGTGACAAGAGATTTGATTGCAGATTCTACTGAGTGTATGGCTCTTGCTCACGCATTTGATGCGTTGGTTATGGTTCCAAACTGTGACAAAAACGTACCAGGGCTTTTGATGGCGGCAGCACGTGTGAATGTACCTACCGTATTTGTAAGTGGTGGTCCAATGCTTGCTGGACACGTGCAGGGTAAGAAAACAAGTCTTTCCAGTATGTTTGAAGCAGTGGGTGCTCATGCGGCTGGAAAAATGACAGAAGAAGAAGTGGACGATTACGTAAGTCATGCTTGTCCAACATGTGGTTCTTGTTCCGGTATGTACACAGCCAACAGTATGAACTGCTTGACCGAAGCAATTGGTATGGGACTTCAGGGAAATGGAACAATCCCAGCAGTTTACTCCGAACGAATCAAACTGGCAAAACATGCTGGTATGAAAGTAATGGAGCTTTATGAAAAGAACATTCGTCCTCGTGACATTATGACAGAGAAAGCATTTATGAATGCTTTGGCAGTAGATATGGCACTTGGTTGTTCTACTAACAGTATGCTTCACCTTCCAGCTATCGCTCATGAGGCAGGGGTTGACTTGAACCTTGATATTGCCAATGAGATTAGTGCGAAGACACCGAACTTGTGTCATTTAGCACCAGCTGGACATACATATATCGAAGATTTGAATGAAGCAGGCGGTGTGTATGCTGTGATGAATGAGTTGAATAAAAAAGGACTTCTTCATACAGATTTGATCACTGCGACAGGAAAGACCGTTGGAGAGAATATTGAAGGATGTGTCAATAAAAATCCAGAAGTCATTCGTCCATTGGAAAATCCATATAGTGTGACTGGTGGTATTGCGGTGTTAAAAGGAAATCTTGCACCAGACTCTGCAGTTGTAAAACGTTCTGCAGTAGTAGAGGAAATGCTTGTGCATGAAGGACCTGCTAGAGTATTTGACTGTGAAGAAGATGCCATCGATGCCATTAAGAGTGGTAAGATTGTAGCTGGAGACGTGGTGGTAATCCGTTATGAGGGACCAAAGGGTGGCCCAGGTATGAGAGAAATGCTCAACCCAACATCCGCCATCGCAGGAATGGGACTTGGTTCTTCTGTTGCATTGATTACCGACGGACGTTTCTCAGGAGCAAGTCGTGGAGCTTCCATTGGACACGTATCTCCAGAAGCAGCGGTAGGGGGTCCAATTGCTCTTGTAGAGGAAGGTGACATCATTAAGATTGACATTCCAGCCAACAAGTTGGAGATGGCAGTTAGTGATGAGGTGCTTGCAGAGAGAAGAAAGAACTGGCAGCCAAGAGAACCAAAGATTACTACAGGTTATCTTGCGCGTTACGCAAATCTGGTTACATCAGGAAATACCGGAGCGGTTCTTAAAAATGATTTGAAATAATAGGTAACGAGGCTCTGAATCGTTATCATAGAAGATAAATATTTTGGAAAGAGGTGCAGATTCATGCAATTAAACGGCTCCCAAATCTTAATCGAGTGTTTGTTAGAACAAGGAGTTGACACCATATTCGGGTATCCCGGTGGTGCGATATTAAATGTATATGATGAGCTTTACCGTTATCAGGATCGTTTGCGTCATGTGCTTACATCCCATGAGCAGGGGGCATCCCATGCGGCGGACGGTTATGCAAGAGCAACAGGTAAAGTTGGTGTATGTATGGCAACGAGTGGTCCAGGAGCAACCAACTTGGTAACTGGAATTGCTACAGCATATATGGATTCCATTCCGATGGTAGCCATTACTTGTAACGTAGGTGTTCCACTTCTTGGAAAAGATAGTTTCCAGGAGGTAGACATTGCTGGTGTTACAATGCCGATTACAAAGCATAGTTTCATTGTAAAAGATATCAATAAGTTGGCTGAGTCCATTCGTCGTGCGTTTAAAATCGCTCAGACAGGAAGACCAGGACCAGTTCTTGTAGATATTCCAAAGGATGTAACAGCTGCGGTAACAGAGTTTAATCCGCAGACGCCAGATATTATTCCTAGAAAGATTGATACCGTAAAAGAAGATGATATTGAAGCGGTAGTACAGGCAATTCGCAACTCCGAAAAACCAATGATTTTTGTTGGTGGAGGAAATATTCTTTCAGGGGATAGCGCTGAGTTAAAAGAATTTGTTAAGAAAGTAGATGCACCAGTTACCGATTCCTTGATGGGAAAAGGTGCATTTGATAATACCGATGAGTACTATACAGGTATGCTTGGCATGCATGGTACAAAGGCGGCGAACTTAAGCGTTACTGAGTGTGACCTTTTGATTGCCCTTGGAGTAAGATTTTCTGATCGTGTTACCGGAAATGCCAGCAAGTTTGCATACAATGCAAAGATTGTTCACATCGACATTGATGCAGCAGAAATCAACAAAAACATCCAGGTAGATTACTCCATCGTAGGAGATTTGAAATCCATTTTGGAGATTTTGAATAAAAAGCTTGAGAATCAGTATCACAAGCCTTGGATTGAGAAAGTATTGGCAAGAAAAGCAGCACTTCCGATGACATATCGTGAAGATATATTGACAGGTCCATATGTAATCAGCCGAATCAATGAAATGACAGGTGGAGATGCGATTATTTCTACAGATGTAGGGCAGCATCAGATGTGGGCAGCGCAGTACTTCCAGTATAAAAACCCACGAACCCTTTTGACATCTGGTGGAATGGGAACCATGGGTTATGGACTTGGTGCTTGTATCGGAGCAAAAGTAGGAATGCCAGATAAACATGTATTCAACATTGCGGGAGATGGATGTTTCCGTATGAATATGAATGAGTTGGCAACGGCATCCCGTTACAATATTCCGATTATTCAGGTGGTATTTGACAACCATGCGCTTGGTATGGTTCGTCAGTGGCAGACGTTGTTCTATGGCAAACGTTATTCCAATACGATTTTGCAGGACAAAGTGGATTATGTGAAAGTTTCCGAGGGACTTGGTGCAAAAGCGTTTTATGTGACAAAACGCGAAGAGGTCGATGATGCAATCAAAGCTGCTATGGAGGCAGAGGGACCAGCTGTTATCGTATGTGCGCTGGATCAAGATGATAAGGTGTGGCCAATGGTAGCACCAGGAGCTCCAATTGAAGAAGCATTTACCGAGGAAGACTTAAATAAATAAGTTATATCAAAAAAATATATATAAATGAACATTTTAAGGAGGTTTTTAGCAGTGGCTAGAGTGTACAATTTTTCAGCAGGACCAGCGGTTTTGCCGGAAGAAGTTTTAAGAGAAGTGGCAGATGAAATGATGGATTACAAGGGAACAGGTATGTCTGTTATGGAAATGAGTCATCGTTCCAAAGCATACGATGAGATTATCAAGACTGCAGAAGCAGATCTTCGTGAGTTGATGAACATTCCTTACAATTACAAAGTATTGTTTTTGCAGGGTGGAGCATCCCAGCAGTTTGCTATGATCCCAATGAACTTGATGAAGAACGGTGTGGCAGATTACATCGTAACAGGACAGTGGGCTAAGAAAGCATACCAGGAAGCTTGTAAATATGGAAAGGCAAATAAGATTGCATCTTCCGAGGATGATACATTCTCTTATATTCCGGACTGTTCAGACCTTCCTATCAGTGATGATGCTGACTATGTATATATTTGTGAAAATAACACTATTTATGGTACAAAATTCAAAGAGTTACCAAATACAAAAGGTAAGACATTGATCGCAGACGTTTCTTCTTGCTTCTTGTCAGAGCCAGTAGACGTTGAGAAATATGGTGTGATTTACGGTGGTGTTCAGAAGAACATCGGACCAGCAGGTGTGGTTATTGTGATCATCCGCGAGGATTTGATTCCAGAAAGCGTAGACGAGAAAGTTCCTACAATGCTTCAGTACAAAATCCATGCAGATTCCGAGAGTCTTTACAACACACCACCAGCATATGGTATCTATGTATGTGGTAAGGTGTTCAAATGGCTCAAGAAAATGGGCGGTCTCGCTGCAATGAAAGAGAAAAATGAAGAGAAAGCAAAAATTCTTTATGACTTCCTTGATTCTAGCGAAATGTTCAAAGGTACTGTACGTAAAGAAGACCGTTCTTTGATGAACGTTCCATTTGTCACAGGTAATGATGAGCTGGATGCCAAATTTGTGAAAGAGTCAAAAGAAGCGGGCCTTGAGAACTTGAAAGGACACAGAAGCGTTGGTGGTATGCGTGCAAGTATCTACAACGCAATGCCAAAAGAAGGCGTTGAAAAATTGGTTGAGTTTATGAAAAAATTCGAAGAGGAGAACAAGTAATGAGTGTTAAAGTAAATTGCTTAAATCCGATTGCAGCATGTGGTCTGGATTTGTTTGATAATCAGTATGAAATCGTGGATGATGTGAATGCAGCAGAGGCAGTGCTTGTAAGAAGTGCTTCTATGCATGATATGGAGTTGTCTGACAACCTCGTAGCAGTAGCAAGAGCTGGTGCTGGAGTAAACAACATTCCACTTGAGAAATGTGCCGATCAGGGTATCGTTGTATTCAACACACCTGGTGCCAACGCAAACGGTGTAAAAGAGCTTGTTATGGCAGCTATGCTTCTTGCATCTCGTGATGTTGTAGGCGGTATTCAGTGGGTAAAAGAGAACAAAGATGATGCAGACATTGCAAAGAACGCGGAGAAAGCGAAGAAAGAATTTGCTGGTACAGAGATCGCAGGCAAAAAGCTTGGTATCATCGGTCTTGGTGCAATCGGTGTATTGGTAGCCAATGCAGCAAACCGTCTTGGCATGGATGTATATGGTTGTGATCCATATCTTTCTGTAGACAATGCTCTTAACATGTCTCGCGACATTACATTGGTTAAAACTTACGATGAGATTTACAGCGAGTGTGACTTTATCACTGTTCATGTACCTCTTTTGGATTCTACAAAAGGAATGTTTAACAAAGAGGCATTTGATAAGATGAAAGATGGCGTTGTATTCTTGAACTTCTCTCGTGATACATTAGTAAATGAGGATGATATGAAAGTTGCTTTGGAAAGCGGAAAAGTAAGAAAATACGTAGTAGATTTCCCAAATCCTACCACAGCAAGCCTTCCAAACACAATCGTAACTCCTCACTTGGGAGCTTCTACAGAAGAGTCTGAGGATAACTGTGCTAAGATGGCAGTAAAACAGATTCGTGAGTTTATGGAAAATGGTAACATTAAGAATTCTGTAAACTATCCTAATCTTGATGCTGGTGTATGTGCCACAGAGGGACGTATTGCAGTGGCTCACAAAAATAAGCATTCCATGCTTTCTAAGTTTACAACCGTATTTGGAGATGCAGGAATCAACATCGAGAACATGGTTAACAAGAGCCGCGGTGATTATGCATACACAGTGTTCGATATCTGCAGCGTTGCGACCGATGCAATCGTAAAAGATTTGGAAGGTATCGAAGGTGTAATCAAAGTTCGTGTAATAAAATAATGAATCCATATGATTCATAAGAAAAATAAAAGGAGTGTAACAAATGAAACTTAAAAAACTTTTAGCAATGGGATTAATTGCAGCAATGACATTGTCTATGACAGCTTGTGGTAGTTCAAAAGAAGGCGGTTCCAATGAAACTGCTAGCAAAGATGCTGGAAAAACTTATAAGGTTGGTATTTGTCAGTTGGTTCAGCACGATGCATTGGACGCAGCAACAAAAGGCTTCAAAGAAGCTTTGACTGAGAAACTTGGTGATAAAGTGACTTTTGATGAGCAGAATGCACAGGGAGATTCTCCTACATGTGCAACTATCGTAAACTCTTTTGTGTCTGCAAATGTTGATTTGATTATGGCAAATGCGACAGCACCTTTGCAGGCAGCAGTAGCAGGTACAGCAGATATTCCAGTCCTTGGAACTTCTGTAACCGATTATGCAACAGCTTTGGATATTAAAGAGTGGAAAGGTACTACAGGAATCAATGCATCCGGTACATCGGACCTTGCTCCATTGGATCAGCAGGCAGCTATGATCAAAGAGTTGTTCCCAGACGCAAAGAACGTTGGACTTCTTTACTGTTCTGCAGAAGCAAACTCTGCATATCAGATTGAGACAATTAAAACATATCTTGAGAAAGATGGATATACATGTACGGATTTCTCTTTTGTAGATTCTAACGATATCGCTTCTGTTGTTGCAAATGCAGCAGAGAACAGTGATGTAATCTACATTCCAACAGATAACACAGCAGCAGCAAACACAGAAGTTATCAAAAACACATGTGTTCCTGCAAAAGTTCCTGTTGTAGCAGGTGAGGCTGGTATCTGTGGTGGTTGTGGAGTGGCAACACTTTCTATCAGCTACTATGATCTTGGACGTACAACTGGTGAGATGGCATACGAAGTACTTGTAAATGGTGCAGACCCATCTACCATGGAAGTAAAATTTGCTCCAAATGTAACAAAACAGTACAATGAAAGTATCTGTAAGGAATTGGGAATCGAAATTCCAGAAGGATACGAGAAGATTGAAGCAGGGGAATAAGAATGGATATTTCGGTATTGTTAAGTGCCATGCCTGGTGCAGTCGCACAGGGACTGATTTGGGGAATCATGGCAATAGGTGTGTACATTACCTATAAAGTATTGGATGTGGCAGACCTTACAGTAGACGGTACGTTGTGTACCGGAGGTGCAGTAAGCATCATGATGATGCTGAATGGATATAATGTCTGGGTTAGCTTACTGGCTGCGATTGCAGCTGGTATGCTTGCTGGACTTGTAACAGGTATTTTTCATACCTTTATGGGAATTCCTGCGATTCTTGCCGGAATTCTGACCCAGCTTGGATTGTATTCTGTAAACTTGAAGATTATGGGAAAAGCAAACCAGGCAATCAGCGTAATGAACTATGATTTGCTTGTATCGTTGAGAAATGTAAAGAATGTACCAATCACAAAAAATTCAATTCTTATTGTAGCGATCTTTTGTATTGCGATTATTGGTATTCTGTATTGGTTCTTTGGAACAGAGATTGGTTGTTCCTTACGTGCAACAGGATGTAATCCAAATATGAGCCGTGCCCAGGGAATCAACACAAACCGTAACGTGGTTCTCGGATTGATGATTTCCAACGGACTAGTTGCTCTTGCGGGAGCACTTTACTCCCAGTATCAGGGATTTGCGGATATCAATATGGGACGAGGAGCCATCGTAATTGGTCTGGCTGCCGTTATCATTGGTAAAGTAGTATTTGAAAAAGTGTTCCGTAATTTTGCGTTGAAACTTCTCAGCGTTGTATTTGGTGCCGTGATTTACTATGCCGTACTTCAGGTTGTTATCTGGTTTGGCTTGGATACTGATTTGCTGAAACTTCTTTCAGCATTGGTGGTGGCACTGTTCTTGGCTCTTCCTTACTGGAAGAAAAAATATCTGGCAAAACCAGTGAAGAGAGGAGAGGTAAAAGATGCTGGAAGTAACTAACATATCCAAAACCTTCAATCCAGGTACGGTAAATGAGAAGCTGGCATTGGATGGACTCTCTTTGAAGTTAAACGAAGGTGACTTTGTAACGGTCATTGGTGGAAATGGTGCAGGAAAATCCACACTTCTGAATGCTCTTTCGGGTGTTTGGTTTGTAGATGAAGGAAATATTGTTATCGATGGTATGGATGTAACCAAAGTACCGGAGCACAAACGTGCCGCATATTTGGGTCGTGTGTTCCAGGATCCGATGATGGGAACGGCTGCAACCATGGGAATTGATGAAAATCTTGCCTTGGCAATGCGTCGTGGAAAAATGCGAGGCCTTCGTGCTGGTATTTCTAAGAAAGAAAGAGAAGAATTCAGAGAGTTATTGAAGATTCTTGATCTTGGTCTGGAAGACAGACTTACATCTAAAGTTGGTCTTTTGTCTGGAGGACAGAGACAGGCGGTTACACTTTTGATGGCAACATTGAAGAAACCACGTCTCCTTCTTTTGGATGAACATACAGCTGCTCTGGATCCTAAGACAGCAGCAAAAGTTCTTGAGACCACCAATAACATTGTCAAGAAAGATAATTTGACAACACTCATGATCACTCATAACATGAAAGATGCCATTGCCAATGGTAATCGTTTGATCATGATGAATAGCGGAAAAATCATTTTGGATATTTCCGGAGAAGAGAAAAGTAAGCTTACGGTAGACGATTTGCTTCACAAATTTGCCGAAGTAAGTGGAGAAAGTATGGATAACGACAGAATGCTTCTGTCATAATCAAAAATGAGATAATATATAATACAATTGACAGCTGCTTCCATCGTATGAGGCAGCTGTCGTTTTTGAAAGGAGAACCGTTGTGAATTATCAAGAGGCACGGGCATATATACAGGAAATTCAAGAAGGTGCAAAAATCAAGCCGGGTTTGGATACAATTCGTATATTACTGGCTTATTTGGGGAACCCTCAAGAGAGAGTATCGATTGTTCATGTTGCGGGAACCAATGGAAAAGGGTCAACGGCAGCATTTGTGGAAGCTGTTTTGGTGGAAACTGGGAAAAAGGTAGGACGTTTTGTGTCACCAGCAGTTTTTGAAGAACGGGAAAGTATTCGATATACGGAAAAAAATCAAACGTATTATATTTCGGAAGAAGAGTTTGTTGATTATACATTAGAAATTCGAAATGCCATTGAGCGAATGAAAAAAAACGGGGAACGAATTCCTACAGAATTTGAAATTGAGACGGCTATGGCATTTCTCGCTTTTGATCAATGGGACTGTGATATTGTCTTAGTGGAAGCTGGAATGGGAGGGCGACTTGATTCTACGAATGTAGTAAGAAAACCTGTGTGTGTGGTGATTACACCAGTTGCTTTGGATCATACAAAATTTCTTGGCGATACCATTGAGCAGATTGCCATGGAAAAAGCAGGAATCATAAAGGAAGGTGTTCCCGTGGTTTCTTGTCAAGATGATGAAGCCGTAAAAGGATGTTTACGGGAAGTATGTAAAGAAAAACAGACATCATTACGATTTGTAGAAAAAGAAGGGATTCAGTGTCAGGTAACATCGGTAGATGGTAGTGTGTTTTCTTATGGTGTCTATGAGAATCTTCAAATTTCCATGGCAGGACAGTATCAGATGGAAAATGCTTGTTTGGCGTTGGAGTGTCTCCAAGAATTGAAAAACAAATATCCGATAACAGATGAGGCAATTCGTTGTGGATTTGAAAAAGCGCAGTGGAAGGGAAGATTTCAGAAGCTGGATTCTGAACCTGCGATAATTCTGGATGGTGCGCATAATCCAGATGGTATGCAAGCTTTTTGTGAATCCGCGTTGACTTATTATCCAGATAAAAAAAGAATTGGTGTTATGGGCGTTTTTGCTGATAAGGCATATCCGGAGATGTGTCAGCAGGTGGCAGAAGTTTTGGATTCAGTATATACTGTAACACCACCTTCGGAGAGAGGGTTGCCAGCAGTGAAATTAGCAGAATGTTTGTTTGAACAAGGTGTTACCACAAGAGCGTGTGATACGATAAAACAAGCTGTGGAACAGGCGAGAGAAGAAGCAAAAATAGAAGGGGGAGTTGTCTTTGTTTTGGGCTCTTTATCGTTATTGAAAGAGGTTTGCAAACATTTTACATAGATTTTACATAGGGTATATTTGAAATTTACAAGTGTATAATATCATGTAAACGTACGTAGAAAAGAATGAAAAAACTTCGAAAGAATCGAAAGGAGAGAACAATGGACATTTTTGACATTTTGACCATGTTGGGTGGTCTGGCACTGTTTTTGTATGGAATGAATGCCATGGGAGATGGCTTAGCTAAAGTATCAGGAGGAAAGTTAGAGCGAATATTAGAAAGACTTACATCCAATCCAATTAAGGCAGTGTTGTTAGGTGCATTTGTAACGGCTATCATTCAGTCGTCATCGGCAACCACCGTAATGGTAGTTGGATTTGTAAACTCTGGAATTATGAAACTTTCACAAGCAATTGGTATTATCATGGGTGCCAATATTGGTACAACCATTACTGCTTGGATTTTGAGTTTGTCTGGTATTGAAAGTGACAGCTTAATGATGCAGTTTTTAAAACCAGCTAACTTTTCACCGATTCTTGCTATGATTGGTATTGTGTTTATCATGTTTCTCAATAGCCAGAAGAAAAAAGATATTGGTATGATTTTGATCGGCTTTGCGATTCTGATGACAGGTATGGAAACTATGAGTGGTGCTGTAGAGGGATTGCGTGATGTACCAGCATTTACTAATATTTTGATTGCATTTTCAAACCCAGTTCTTGGTGTTTTGGCAGGAGCGATTTTGACGGCGATTATCCAGAGCTCATCTGCATCCGTTGGTATCTTGCAGGCACTTTGCATCACGGGGTCAGTGTCATATGGAACAGCATTCCCGATTATTATGGGACAGAATATAGGTACTACAATTACGGCTCTTCTTTCTAGTATTGGTGCAAGTAGAAGTGCGAGACGAGCAGCATTGGTTCATTTATACTTTAATATGATTGGAACGGCAGTATTTTTGATTGCCGTCTACTCGGTTAATGCAGTTATGCCATTTGAATTCTTTAAGGATGTAGCTAATCCAGCTGGAATTGCTATAATTCATACTATCTTTAATGTGGTGGTAACGGTGATTCTTCTTCCATTTGCTAAGGCATTGGAGAAACTGGCATACATGACTCTTAAGGTGGATGAAAGCGAAAAAGGAAAAGCAGAAGTTACTGCTTTGTTGGATGAAAGATTTTTGGAAAAGCCGGCTTTTGCTATTGAGCGTTGTAAGCATGTGGCTTTGGAAATGGCCCAGATTTCTAAGAAAGCGTTGATTGAGTCTATGAACTTAGTAAATCATTATGATAAGGAAAAGGTTCAAGAAGTCTGCGACCACGAGGAAGAAGTTGATCATTATGAGGATGAGTTGGGAACATATCTTGTAAAATTGAGTGGTAAAGATCTCACAGAACA
>JAZNJZ010000067.1:0-34922 GCA_045578325.1 Eubacterium sp. | reverse complement strand
GCAATTCCAAAAAACAATCGCTTCCAGACGGCGCAATTCTTTTGGCGTATTAATTTCTTTCAAGTTGCCTAGACCAAAGAAGCATCCATGCAGAATCTCTTCTATCGAATCTGGCAACACAATTTTTTTCACTTCTTCGTTATTTTGTGCCTCTTCCGCATCCTCGCCTAATTGCCAGTGAAACACATTCCTCTGCTCCGAAGTAAAACGCATTTCTCCGTCCGATTCCGGCTCATTGTAAGCGCCGATACGCGTGACAGGAACACCATCGAAACTAGATTTCACTTTGAATGTTGAAACATCTTCCTCGTCGCTGTGAAGTTTAATTTTCTTGATCCAACACTTGGTTCCATCCTCGGAATAACAAACCGTGTATGTCGCTTTCTTTGTTTCATATGTAGATTCGTTTTCCAATGCCCATCCTTCGATGGAGGCTGCTTCTGCCTGTGCAGAAGAGAGTAGCATAAGGCATAATGTTGCCATGAATAAAATTAGTTTTTTCATTGTTTTCTCCTTACTTAATCGTCATCGTTCTTACGAAATTGTATACCAATCCAATGGTCTTATCTTCACACAAACATATGACAAAACAATGGCAATGTGGCGATGCTATATTTCATAAATCTATAATGGGGACTTGTAATCCAAGCCCCCATAAATTCACAATTCGATTCTTTGTTTCACGAGTACTACTTTTTCACCAAATCCTTGCCGTTCAAGGTACACATTTCCGGAAAAGAAAGTTTATTCATCAACCACTTCTTGTATATCTTAAAACTTTTCTTCGGTACATAGTATGATGCTGGCTCAATCAACTCGCAATATTTTGTATTCGTTTTTGGTGGTTTCTTCCCTAAAAAGCAGAATTCTTTTTTTCTTGTAAAGTCCCAATTCGAATACCAATTCAGTTCAATGCAGGTTACACTCTTTGGAATAATCACTTTTCGAACCTTCTTCTCACCAATCGCTATACTTGATTCCGTAATCTTTTTCACTTTATTCGGAATCTTTACAACACCATTATCTACAAACGCAATAACTAACTCACCTGTTTTTTTGTTATATACATGTTTCCCCGCGCTTGCATATGTAGGATTTTTCTTGTTAACAATGCACTGCGTCCCTCCACCTATTATCGATGAACTTTTTTCAATCTTCTCTAAGGTTTTGGGAAGATACAATTTACTTACTTTAAATATGCTAGCTGTTAAAGATTTCATCTGTGTCACACCCGCTGGCACTTTTAACTTGTCGCTGTCCTTGGATGGTCCATAGTAAATGGTCTTGTCTTTGGATAAGATGCAGCCTTTGTAAACCATATAACGCGTATTTTTCTTGGCAATTGTTATTTTTTCTAGAGAAGTACAACCACCCAAAGCACCATTCACGAACATCGTTGTGCTTTGAGGAATGTGAATGCTCTTTAGTTTCTTGCAATTCCAGAACACTCCACCATCCAGTTCAATCAGATTTTTAGGCAGCGCAATCTCTTGCAGATTTACTAAACCCGCAAAACTAGCATGTAAAATGTTCGTAATGGTATCTGGCAAAACAATCTTCTTTATGTTTTTCTGGTTTGCCTGGAAACCCGCTCCCTCACCAGCATCCACACGAAATACATTTTGTGTCTCACTGGAATAAGAGGTTTCTTCTGTATTTGGGTAACCAATGCGTGTCACTTCCACACCACCCAGCTTTTTCGGAACTTTTAATGTACTTTGGGAAGCTGGAACTTTGATCTTACGAATCCAGCATTCCTTGTCGTTCGTAGTATAACAGTAGGTGTATGTAACACCGTTCACTTTTTCTGTCATAATGTCGCTATCGTCCCACATAACAAAAGCAGCGCTTTGCTTGGTGTTGCCGATAACCGCTAGGAACATTACTAATGTTAGTAACATCCATTTCCTCGCATTTAACATGATGTATTTTCTCCTTTATTCGATGCAGACACATTCATAGGTTACATGAACTTTCATATTTCGTTTCTCATTCAATTTCCTAGCAATTGGCACTGTCTTTCCATCTACCACTAAGGTCTGCTTTACAACACGATACTGCTTACCTGACCATTCCATAATACCACCCAGGTAAGACGGCACCATTTCCACTCTCGACGGATTCAGCCTCTCTTCCTCGCTTCCTAGCAGTGTTGTATACGTATTATCTGTGTAATACCTCATTTCGCTTATCCACTCCTGTTCCTCAAAGCGACACGTTCCACTGACATGAAAGCCCTTGTATGTAATGGTAAAGGCTTGCTCCACATCCACGAGAAGATTATCAATTCCTTCCATCAAGTAGTCGCCATATCGAATGTCTTCCAGTTTTCCATCTGCCATCTCCGCATACACACTGATCCAATCGTCATTGAGCACTACACCTTTTCGGAAGCGATTGGTTTCTTCCACCCAAGAAAATTCAATACCCACCATATAATTGTTTACCGTATAATCCATGGTATATTCAAAGTCCTCGTAAAATACAGTAAACTGTCGAATGCCACAAACTTTGTTATTTAACCCAAGGAAATAACAGTCGTTCTTATCCAGCTCTTCCTTCTTACCCGACCGATACACGGCGTACACTTTCAAGGTACTATCCGGCATCTTCTTACCATATTCCGGCTTATCCTTGTCTGGCCACTCACAAGTAATGGACACAATCTCATCTGGCACTGTTGTAGGCGGAGCTACCACTGGCGGCGCCTCCGTCGGAATTGGTGTTCTCGTTGGAATCGGTGTCGCAGAAGGGTCTGGAATCGGCGGAAGGGTCGGTTCTGGCGTCACCATCGGACCATCTCCCTCGCCCTCTTCATCTCCTGTCCCTGGCGCACCATCGCCATCCTGAGTATCACCACTTCCCTCGTCAGAAGCTCCTGGGCCTTCCTGCTCCGAAGAATCCTGCGGTGATGAACTGCTAACGGGTGCATCTTCTGCCGGCGGCTGTTCCGAAGGATCTTCCGGCGGCACTTGTGGCTGCTCATCTCTTTCCGGTTCTTCTTCTGGTGGATCCGGCGGATCCTGTGGCTCTGGCGTTTTCTGCGGCGGATCCTTTTCTTCTTTCTCTTCCTCTTCTTCGGGTTCTTCTTTCTCCTCTATCTCCGCTTGTTTTTCCGGTTTTACATCCTCTTTTTCCTCTAGATTTAACGTTTCGGCATAATCATACACATGAGGGGTCCGTCCCACTCCGGAAAGGGCCAATCGCACGCCGATAAATAGCAAGACGAACACAGACAGAAACATCAGCGACTCAAACCATTTTCTTTTCATACGATCACCTCCCAGTACTTCATACGCAAGCATTCCAACTTAGACGCCTGCATCACTACTTCCTCTTGTACCGCTCGCATGTACTCTTGCACTTCTCGAATTTCTTTTTCCCCCACTCGTTCTCTTGCATTGGCACTATACCAATATAGATTCAACGTCTCTCTTACCGAATCCGCCAATCGGGTTTCGTCCCACTTCTTATACAAATATACGTCTCTCAATATGGACACAGACATCTCCAGTCGAGTCCACTGTTCCTCCGCTTCCAGCCCTTCTCTCTGGCGACGAAGAATCACACGACGACGTATAAAAAGCACAAGCATCACCAATACCAGCAACCCCATAAGGACAATACCAATCCACATCAATATCTGTAACAATTGTTTCAATATATCCGTTTCTTCCGCCTCTTGAGATACCAGCTGCTGCATCGCCTGTTCCTTTTGACGCTGCTGTTCCAGCAACATTTGCTGTTGCTCCACAGACTGCTGCTCCGCCTCTTTTACGTCTTCATAAAAGCCTGGCGTCACATCCACTGGAATCCAACCTACACCATCTTTGTATATCTCTACCCAAGCATGGGCATTTTTTGCCTGCACATCCACGCGATAGTAACGGTCTTCCCCCTTCTTCGCTTCGCGCCCATCGGCCAGATAACCTTCCACGTACCGCGCTGGTATCCCCAAGCCACGATACAACAAAGTAGCCTCTGTGGCATATTCCTCTGCCCACCAATCTCCCGCGGACAGCCCATTTTCCTTTACCACCTCTCGAATCCTGGTGGTTACTTCTGCCAACTGCGCTTCCTCCAACGCTACACCTGCCTGCTCACTTAATTGCTTTACTTTTTCCCCATACGCGGCATCGGATGCAAGGTAGTATTTGTGAACAAAGTTGCGGTAATCCGCCTCTGCAATACGGTACTGGCCCGTCACTTCATTGACATCCCGCTTTTGATTTACCCAGTTTTCTGCCCTGTATCCAAGAAAATAATCCGCTTCCGTATAACGCATAATGGCGGAATATATATTTTCCTCTCGCACCTCCGAAGCACTTCCCGGCACATAGATATCCTGGTTACTTTCTCTTAACTCCTGCAAACTATCGAAGGAAATGCCATATGGCAAGTAGGTATACTTTCGAAATGCACCCACGTTTTGCACCGTAACCTGCATGTCCTCACCTTGCACCGCTGCACCTTCCACATAATCGGAAGCTTCCATATAACTGTTTGTCTGGGACAATGGGTGAAATTCCTGCTTGCAATATCCTTTTATCATACCTTCGTATTCATCACTATAACTGGTACTTTCCAGCGCCTCCCAGACGCCATCGTTCCATACGCTTCCTGTATATCCCTTCAAATACAGACGCACCGGCTTCGACATACTCACCTTCAGCCGCACCTCATCTGACACACTCATTTCTTTTTCCAGATCCCCCTGTGGTGAATCCGCTTTTCCATACTGAGCCTCTTCTGTCTTTTCAATCATATACTTTTGTAATTCTGCCACCGACTCACTTGGCGAATATTGAATCCAGTGGAAATACATACCACCCAGCGCCGCCACAAGCACACCCAGCACCAATGTGGTCACTGCATAAATCCCATCTCGCTCCAATTCCATCTGGCTATAGGCAAATGTTCCCACCACCGATACAATCCCACACACAATAACAAACACCTGAATCGGCATCTGAAAGAACACGCTTCCTCCTATTATCGGAAGCCAGGCAAATGCCAAAATCAACGGGTGTTTTCGAATTATAACAAGTCCCAGATAACACGTCAATATTGCAACAAAATAGGAAACAAAAAGAGTCACCGCCAGCATATGATCCGGGCACTCTGGTACCTCATAATAATCAATTGCCAATCCAGTGACGTAATTGTATCGCATCAAAATGCGGTTCATCAGATTCAATGCGCCCGCTTCCCAGTAAGGGGTAGAAACAAACGCAATCGCCAAAGCCACGAGCAAAAACGAGCCAAGCCCCAACATCATCCCACGTCCACTTCGGGAAATCAGCACGACGAAAACGCTGGTACACAGCACAGTCAACACCAGCGGAACATAGGATAATTCCGGACAGAACATGGCACACATCCCATACGCCATACTCGCTGCCGAAAGAACCATCAATATAAAGGGCATTTTCTGCCACACTTTTTTCTCTGATTTCTTTTCAATGATTCGAAACCCACTGATCTCCTGCGCTCTTTCCATCTCATCCTCATTTCTGCTTACTACTGCGCTACCACTTGAATCACATTTGGATATTCTTCTCCGATTTCCAATCCCGCATCGGATATTACGATTACCGACGAATATTTGCCAAACACATTGTGATTATGAATGTAATGGAGAATATTCTTCGAATCAAAGGAAATATCTCCATCTAACAAAATATGTTCACACCAGTCTCGTGTCTCGGCTCCTTCGATGCTATACGTTCCCAGAACATTTCCTTCCTCGGAAAAAAGTACGGCATCGTGATTCATCTGCTCTTGCAACAATTCCTCCGATACCCCGATCATCCCTCGCGCCACGCGATCTCGCATAGCCGGATTATTCAGTTCTTCTGGAGAAATCGCCAGAAACAATATGGTATCCTGGTTCGCCGGCATATCCAGCTCACGTATCATTTTCCTGCCCAGCTTACGTGACAACTTCCAGTGAATGGACTTTATGTTATCCCCTTTTTGATAATCTCGGATATCAAGAATCTCGGTAATATCATTTCCACGTCGATTCAGATATCGATTCTGGACATTGATATCATCTTGCAGATGCTGCTTTACCGGCACATCATTGTGCGTTATGGCAAATGGATACACATAACACTCCCCTACACTTCGATATCCTATGTCACGACCAGATACCCCGAGAAAATCATGCACCTTGGCTTCTAGAATCTCGCCTTCCATCCTGCCACAGTACTGACTTTCCATATAAATAATCCTTGTTTGGGCGCCCTTTGGTGGAACGGAAGTTTCCCAAGATACAACTTGTTCCGTCCGGGCAAGTAGATTTTTCACCGCTCCTGTGATACACACACGAAACGCCGGGAGATAGGACTCGTTTACAACTCGTATTTCGAAGGCAATCTGCCCTTCCGAAGCATGACCTTCCACTGGCGACACACTTACTTCAATGGTTGTCTTTGCCGCCGCGATTCGGTTCATAATCACAACTATTGGAACCAGCACAATCATTGGCACTAGAAAGAACAGCGTCGTCTGTGTATTGGTACATACATATAACAACGCTGCAACAACAACCCATATTGTGTAAAAGATCTTCGCTCTCATGGGCACATCTCTCCATCTGGTTTGCTACTTATCTCTATCGCTACCTATCTTAATAATTTCGGTTTTTCCACCGATGCCACAATCTCATCCAAGACCATGTGAACCGTCTTTCCTTCGCGTTTCGCTTTCGTATACAAGAACAAACGGTGGGCACAAGACGCTTGAAATACCTCTAGCACATCGTCCGGCGTCACATAATCTCTGCCACTATACACAGCACAGGCCTTTGCCATTTGCGCCAGCGCACCGACTCCTCGTGGACTGATTCCAAGTTCAATGTCATTGTGTCCTCTGGTGGCCTCACACAAGCGAATCATGTAAAGATACACCTCGTCACTGACATCCAAATGTTTTACGTAATCTTGAATCTCCACCATGTCCTCTGCCGCCAACACCGCATCTACGGTCTGCAACATATCTTGCGCAGAAATATTTTTCAAAATTTCCAGCTGATTCATGGTATCCGGATAACCCATGGACAATCGCACCATAAAACGATCCATCTGAGAATCCGGCAATGGCTGTGTACCACCACTGGTAATCGGATTCTGCGTCGCCATTACCACAAAAGGATTGCATAATTGATGAGTATTTCCATCCACTGTCACACGGCCTTCTGCCATCGCTTCCAACAACGCTGACTGCGTCTTGGAGGACGTACGGTTAATCTCGTCTCCCAACAACAGATTACAATTCACTGCTGCCCCCTCCATGTATTCAAAGCCGTTGCTCTGTTCGCTATACACAGACATTCCTGTAATATCACTTGGCATCGTATCCGGCGTAAACTGGATTCGTTTGTGTCGAAACCCAAGGGCTTTCGAAAACGCCATGGCAAGAGTTGTTTTACCAAGGCCCGGCACATCCTCCAAAAGGATGTGCCCGCCTGCCATAATTGCCATGATCACTTTCGTAACTACTTCATCTTTTCCTTTGATTACCTTTGTAATCTCACTATGTAACTGAACAATCGTATTTTGTAATTCCTGCCGTTCCATGGCAATCCTCCGTTCTATCGTTTACTCATCACCAAAGAGAAGTGTCACATCACTATCATAAAGGAATGTCGTGGAATTCTCGATGAGCAAAGAATTGTTGCTGACATCCAACTCAGTAAATGGGTTGATGGTACAATCCAATATCTCCAACAATGGATTGTTGGTAATATCGAGCGCGCTCAAGTAATTGTAAGAACAATTCAAATACACCAAATCTTCGTTGTTGGACAAATCCAATTCATACAATCCATTATTGCTACAATTCAACACCTGCAATTTTGTATTGGTACTGAAATCGACTTCCAAAGTCACTTCTCTTTCCTCTTCCTCGTCTTCGTACTCGTCTTCTTCAGCATAGGTCGCGTATGCGATATTCTCTGACTCGTCTTCGTACTCGTCATCGTACTCGTCATCGCCGATCTCTGCATCTGGATCATAATCTGGATCGTTCTCTGCATCTGTTACACCATTCCAAGCACAATCAATTTCCAAAAGGTTAACATTTGCTTCTGTATCCAATACAGTCAGATAATTGTCCGCACACATTAAGACTTCCAAAGCAACATCTCCGTCAATCTCCAACTCGTCCAAGAAACATCCACTACAATTCAATGTCTTCAATTTTGGAAGATCATTGACAAATAATCCTCCCGTATACAACTCTGTATTATCCGAGCAATCTACACTTTCCAACTCTTTATTGGCTTCTAAGTTCAATGTAGTAATCTCGTTGGTAGAACAATTAAGAGTTTTTAAGTTCGTCAGGATGCTAACATCCAGAGTAGTAATTGCATTTTCCGCACATTCCAAACGAACCAAGCGTGTACAATCGGTAAAATCCAAATCCTTTTGACGAATCTGATTGGTACTACAATTCAACTCCAATAACTTTTTGCAATTGGAAAGATCCAAATCACGAATCTCATTATCATCACAGAACAAGCTTCGCAATTCTGTATTCTGACTTACGTCCAAATCGGTAATAAAATTAGAAGAGAGATATGCTTCCTGAAGCATTGGGAACGCCGCAAGAGAAAACTCGCCTTCCATAGAACACTCGCGCCAGTCAAGCATAATCAAATCGCCTTCCTCGGACCAACCATATTGAGTTGCATTTTTCAAATCCGCTGACACATAGTTGTCATCTGTATTAATGGCAGCAATATAGTCCTCCAAAGCTTCTTTCTGAGATACTTTCATGCCATCCACAACTGGCTCGTTGGTAGGCGCTGCCGTTGGTTCTGCTGTTGGTGCTACCGTTGGTTCTGCTGTCGGTGCTACCGTTGGCTCTGCTGTCGGTGCTACCGTTGGCTCTGCCGTTGGTGCTACTGTTGGCGCTACCGTTGGCTCTGCTGTCGGTGCTACCGTTGGCGCTACCGTTGGCTCTGCCGTTGGTGCTACCGTTGGTTCTGCTGTCGTTGCACTACTTGGCGCTGTCGTCGCCTGACTTCCTGTACCTGCATCGTTTCCTGGCGTTACAGCTGGTTTTGTCGTTCCTTTCTTTACTGCTTTTACTGTCACTTTGCAAGTAAGTTTTTTCTTTCCTACTTTCGCCTGCACTTTAGCAACTCCAGCTTTTTTTCCAACGACTTTCACGCTGGCTTTTTTCTTTGCTTTCAGTTTTATGTACTTCTTGCCGGAAACCACTTTCCACTTTGCTTTCTTTGTTGCTTTTTTAATTTTGATTGTCGTTGTCTGTCCTACCTTAATGGTCACTTTTTTCTTGTTCAAGGACATTTTTTTCTTTGCCGCATCTGCGCCACTCATCGGTGCAACGCAAAGCGCTGCTGCCAATGTCAACGCCAATACTTTTTTGATGTTACGTTTCATCGTATCACTCTACCTTTCTTTGTTGTTATAATTACTTCCCACTTAACATTCATCGGTCAAATGGGGGATTCTCTAAATCTTTTCCCATAATTTTGCCATAAGAATTTGGCATAACAATGTCAATTTTTAAATTTTTGCATGTATTATCGTGATTATTCCCACTCCACAAAGTCGTTGTCCCAACTCATCGCATCGTCCTTAAGCGCTTTTTTCTTCGCCTTTTGGCTCTCCTTTGGTTTCTTTGTCCTCTTTGGTTTTTGGATTACCTTCGGCTTTTGTGTTAGCTTTGGTTTCTTCGACTTTTTACCCTTTGTTTTGATAGGCTTCTTCGTCGGCTGTGGTGTTACTTCTACTTCTTCCAACGCCTCGTGTGTCGGCTGTGGTGTTACCTCTACCAATGGCTCCTCCGTAGTCACTGGTGGTACCGTAGGCATCACCGGTAGCTCCGCTGGCTTCTGTGACCCTATCAGCATCCCTGCGCCCACACCCACACTTGTCAATACGATAACGGTGCCAGCCAGGATTTGTATCATACTAAGCCCAGCAAATATCGACCTCTTGGCCATTTTCTTTGGCACTTCTTGACGCAGCAGGTACAACAACAATGGGAACGGCGCAACGTTATACAGATTGATGCCTTTTTTCTTCAACACTTCTTCCTGCTTCTGAATATTTTTTCGAGCATAATTCAACCGGCTCTTCACGGTATTTTCTGAGCATTGGCACTGTTGTGCAATTTCTTTAATGCTCATTTCCTGAAGATAAAACATTAAGACGCAGACGCGTTGCTCTTCCGAAAGACTTTGCAAAAGTTCATGGACAATCCTCGCCGTTTCTTTACGATCAAAGGCAACTTCCGGTTTATAGTCTGGCGACAAATCCTCCCATTGCAGCGATATATTTTCATCCTCATCTTCTCGCTCTAGTTCCGAAAAAAGCTCCGGCTTTTTGCGTCGCAGAAAACTCAAGGCGGTATTATTCGCGATCTTGCTTGTCCACGCAGCAAAGCTCTCCGGACCTTCATACTGAAAATCCTTCAAGTGTGTGTATACTTTCACATACGTATCCTGAAGAATATCCTGTGTGTCCGCCTCGTTTCCTGTCATCTTTAATACAATATAATAATTTCTTTGTTTGGTTTCCTGATACAAGGCAGAAAACGCTTTCTCGTCTCCTGCCTTGGCTTTTTCTATCCGCTTTTCAATATCTGTTTTCACCGATAAAACCTCGTATCCAATTATGGGTTATTTTACTTTTACTCGTTTCACTGGAGAGAACCCGCTATACATCGTCTTTTTGCCAGACTTTCTGTAGGCACGGATTTTGTAGAAATAGGTTTTCCCCTTTTTCACTTTCTTGTCATAGTAAGAAGTGGTCTTTGCTTTTTTAATGGTTTTGATGCATTTGTAAGCGCCCTTTTTCTTCATACTACGATAGATTTTGTAACCGGTTGCTTTTTTGTTGCGTTTCCATTTCAGGAACACTTTTGTCTTCTTTGCTTTTACCGTATTAACAGAGACTTTTGTCTTTGTGATGGCTTCATCTGCAGGTGGCGTTTGTATTGGTGCTGGCCCTTCTACTACCATCGGAATTACTGCAAATGAGAAGTGATAGTTAACTCCTGTGATTTGAGAATTGGATCTTGCGTTGCCCACATATATATAATATTTTGCTCCTGCTGTCACAGATATTGGCCCTACACTCGTTGACTCACTAGTAACCTCTTCTACTTCCGCCAATGTTTTATTATCGCTGTCCAGCACAGCTATATCGTATCCAGCCCCGGTATCGGACGTTACATCTCGATTAAAATTCAATGTCAGATTTCCTGTTAAAGATGCCGTAAAGACATAATAATCTTTATCGTTGTTTTCGTATTTCATATTTCCTGTATATGTCACACCTGCACGAATCTCATTTGCCGTCTGCATGGAATCATTTAATTCCGATTCGATATCTCCACCTGGAGTATAATTCACGCGAAGATTGTATCCTTTGCCTTCTATATTTCCATCGTTTCCATCCCAACCTGCATTAACCAAAATACGATACTTACCTGCTGACAAATACAAATCCACCGTGTTACTTACGCCCTTCGCATCTTCAATCGCTTCAAAGGAGTCTGCGTCGTTGGCGCGATAAATATAAGTATCCCAGCCCTTTCCAAGTTTTGTAAGATCTTCTGATTCATCTGCTCCTATGGACAATACCACTTTTCCATACTCTGAAAGCGTAAACTCATACCAATCTTCATCATCATCATTTAACAGATTTCCATAGTATGTTTGATTTGCATCAATCACATCTGCCTGGGACGCATCATTGTTGTATTCACTTTCCCAGTTTGGAGTGCTTATATAATCCACTCGGATATTGTATTGCTCTTCTGTCCATGCATTATTGCGATCTACCGTTATCATTACGTAGTATACACCTGGCTCATAAGGCATCTCCTGTGTAACACACTTTGCTTCGATATCTTCCACAAATAACAAAGAGGAAGCCTCACCTTTTTTGTAAACAGATATTTCCCAGCCATCTTCGATCTTCTGAACATCCGCGCTGGCATCCGGCTCTACTGTTACGTTGAAGTATCCGTTGGAACCCTCTGGAATCGTAAACTCATACCAATCCACATCGTCCGTGGAACTGGTATTGCCCACATAGGTTGTATTCAACTCCATCTTCGTTGCTTCATTCTGCGTTCCGTTTTCTTCTACTTCTACATAAGCGGTATCTACCGCATCGGCAGTCTCTGCCTTCGCTGGGATAGAAGTGCCTCCCAGCACCAATGCTCCACAAAGCATCAAACTCAATGTAGCTTTTACATATTTTTTAATTGTTAATTCTGATCTTTTCATGATAGTTCCTCCTTATCTTTTTCTATTGCAACGATTTCTTGTAAAATTCGCTGCAGTAAGATTTCACTTTTTTCATCGTCTAGTTCAAAGTTTTCCGCGTCATATCTCAACAATTGCTCGAATCTCTCCATAGCGCCATTGCCTTCACCCCTTCCTTTCTTTTCCGTCTTACTTATATAACGCATGAAACTTTGAAAAGGTTTTATAAAATTCAATTTTTTAAAAAAAAATTTTTTCTATCCGGATAACACAAACGTGGTCTGTCACTCTCTCACATAATCTTCCCACAACCGCGTCACTTCTTCTTTCATCATGGCCACCACTTCTTCTGGTCCCGTAATCTTTACACCACTTCCCAAGGACATAATCCAACCGAGAAACTGTCGGCTCACCGCCACATTGACATTTACCTGAAAATGTTCTGCATCCACTTTAAAAAATGTAATATCTTTACCAAAGCGATCCACCACCACATTGGCAAAACGATTTTCAAATACGATATTTACACGACTCTCTTCTCCCGCAAACATGCCAAACATCTTCTTGGAATACGCCGCCATGTCAAACTGATCAAAGCGTTCACGACCTTCACGCATGTCCTCGGTCTGCTGGATTTTCAACATCTTGTCCACACGATAGTGCTTGATACTATCTGCCTCGCTGTCATAGCCCACCAGATAATAGTTTTCATCATCCCACGAAAGAGCCCAGGGACTGACGTGGTACACCTTTCCATCTCGTCGTAACTCCTGCTCCTTCTTTTCGTTCCACTGAAAATATTGGAACTGGATTTTCACATTATTGTTAATGGCATTGTGAATTTTATCCACATTATAATAAATACTTTCGTTGTCCGTCTTAATGCGCCCCGCCACATATACCTGACGTTGAAACTGTCTAGCTTCATAATTGCTTACAAGACCTTCAATTTTCTTAATGAGCGTTTCCGTCTTCTGAGATGTGATAAACTTCGCTGACTGTACGGAATCCACCAGAAGTTTCAGTTCCGCCATTTCAAACATGCGGCTTCCCAGATGATATGTATAATGTTTCCCTTGTGACTCGCCAATGATATCAATGTCAAACTGACGTAACGCCTCCATATCCGCATAAATACTCTTACGCTCCGCCTGCACATTATATTCAGCCAGAGCTTCTATGATTTCTGGCATCGTCAATCCGTGATCATCGTCCGTCCGCTCCCAGAAAATTTTCAACAAATATAATAGCTTTAATTTTTGGTTCGGTCCTTTTGCCATAAGCCTTCTCCTTCTCACATCGAGTAGGATGATTCCTACTCGATTTCGCATGCGAACATTCCGCACTATTGTGCTACAAAAAAGTATGATATACCCTACTATAAGCATACCATACTTTTGCAAAAATCACTATGAATTTTTCATAATTACCATATTAACAGTATCTGCTGCGTGCTCGCAAGTATCCATGCAATTTTCCAGACATTCATAGATACTTCGCCACGCAAGAACGGTGCGAATGTCCTCTTCCTTGTGAAGCTTATGCATGCTTTTTACGTAGAGATCATCCCCCTTTTCCTCCAGATCATTGACCTTAATAATGGCGGCCTCCAGCTTATCGGAATGCTTGAATCGTTTCAACTCCTTTAACACATCCTGCAACGCATCGATGCATTTTACCAGAAGCTTCACCATAGGAAGGGCGTCCGGACGAATTCGGTCCACATTGCACATGTATATTTGAAGCAATACCTCCTCTACCGCATCGGTAATGTCATCCAGATAATTGCTCAGGGCAATCAGATCCTCCCGCTCAATGGGGGTGATAAATGCCTGACTTACCGCCGTCATCATCTTGTGTTTTTTGTCGTCCGCCTTATTTTCCAATTCATGAAGTCGCCCCAGTCGTTTTTTTATCTCTTTCTTATCGAAAGACTCCATGGTTTCCAACAGATACTTGGCTGCCTCTAGGGAAATGTCCCCGCATGCGCACAAATTTTTAAAATAGAATTCTTCTTTTTTCTCTTTCTTTTTCTTCACAATAACCTCCACTCCTATATTATATGTATTTTACACAAACATTAAAAATAACTTCGCCATCAAGAATCCAATAAGACCACAACCAGGAAACGTTAGCACCCAGGTCAACACCATGTCTTTTACCACTTTGTAGTTAATGGCAGACATCCTTTTCACCGCACCTACTCCCATGATGGAAGTGGTTTTCATATGGGTCGTACTCACTGGAATTCCAAGAATCGTAGACAACCATAGACATAACGTCGCCGCCATGTCAGCGGAAAAACCCTGGTATTTTTCTAGTTTTACCATATCCATTCCCACGGACTTGATAATTTTCTTTCCGCCGACGGAAGTCCCCACTCCCATAACCACGGAGCAAAGTAACATTAGCCATACCGGCAACACCACTTCCTGAGCATTTCCTTGCCCATTGACAAGGAACAGTCCCAAGAGCAATACCCCCATAAACTTCTGTCCATCTTGGGCTCCGTGCATAAATGCCATGGTGGCACCACCTACCACCTGCGCCTTCGCAAAAAAGTCGGAGGTTTTCGCCCGCCCCGCATGGCGGCACAAAACCGTAATCAACTTGCAAATCCCAAAGCCTGCACTAAAACCAAGCACCGTGGACAGTACAAGCCCATAAAGAACTTTTATCCACTCCGCCCCATTGACTCCCGAAAGGCCTCCTTGCAACGCAATGGCGGCACCAGTGAGACCAGCAATAAGCGCATGACTTTCGCTGGTTGGAATTCCAAAGTACCACGCGCCGATGGCCCATACAACAATGGCTGCCATAGCCGCGCACAATGCAATAAGAGCCTTTTCATTATCTCCACCAAAGTTCACCATATTTTTAATGGTCATTGCTACCTTGGCATTCACAAGGGACATCAATAGTACCCCTAAAAAGTTACAGATCGCCGCCATGACAATCGCCTTTTCCACTCCGATACAGCGAGTGGATACACAAGTTGCTATGGCATTGGGCGCATCCGTCCATCCATTAACAAAGATGACACCTAGGGTCAAAAGCACCGATATAAGCAACACCGGGTGCTGTCCCATTTGCTCCAAAAAATAACCAAATGTAATATCCTGAACCATGACGATTCACCCCCTTTCTACTCCCGATTTATACGCTCCGTTCCTGTTACGACACGGTTGTCCTCTTCAAAGATGCCGACTCTAGAGTTAAAGCCTGTCCATTTCATTATATGCAAAAGCAAGCACTCGTAGACCATTTTCCACATAATAAATACTTAATATGTCCCAAATCTCCCCACCATGGACATCGGTCTGGTTCTAATTTTTTATTCTTCGCATCTATTCTAGCACCTTTTCAATCACTATCGGCATTGGTATATCCGTAACCGATGTTCCATTTTGGTCACAACGCACACCAATATAATAGATCTCGCCCGCTGTCATATCATACTCATACATGAAATCATATCCTGAGCCACTATCGTCATCGTATTCCAACTGCTCGGCATTCGAATCCATCAATACACCAATCGTATCATTCTGCGAATCCGAGTATACGCGATAGGTTCCCGACTCCTCTGGGACAAACTTAACCACGGTAAGATGATAGTTAAATGTCTCTATTTCATGCCGTCCAACCGTTACCGTATCAATATCAGCCTCTCGATCCTCATTTCGAACGTTCACCGTTATTCCTTTATCTTTCACCGTAAACTCTGCAAACTGGTAGGTCGGTTCAAGGAAATCTGTCTCATACGGCATTGCATGGAACACATAAGACCCCGGCAACACATGAAAACTCGTTCCTGTTCCTACTTTATTATCTGTTTCATCATACCATACCGTATCTTCATATATAAGTGATTCTTCATTTTCCAACACTACTTGAAACAATGGCATCGTTATGGTCGGCAGCGTCGTATCTTTGTCAATCAATTGCTTCGGAAGAAAAACAATTGTCCCGGTAGCTTTGTGTTCCACCCACACTTGACACAAGCCACTGCTTACTTTCATCGTATAACTTCCATCTCCATTTGCTGTAGGTGCCCAATATGAACTTTCATCCTCGTCTGCTTCATATGTTGTACCATATACAACGCACTCAATCGGGTTCCCATCTCCATCCACAACATTAACCGTCAATGTCAAAGCCCCTACTACATGTACTCTGTAGGTAACTTCCGTAGTCAGATTCGCATCGTTCGCATCCGAAATAGAAATAGTAAACTCATAATCACCCAGCCCCTTTAAAAATCCGCTGATTCTTCCTCGGGAACTTACACTTAGTCCGTGATTTTCACCTACAAAGGCAAATTCATAACTGCCACTTCCTCCCTGTACCGCTATGTCACATCCAGCCGAGGCACCACTACCTGCATAGACGAGTTCCGTTGTCTTCTCTGGCACGGTAGCGTATAACTTATCTTCCTCTCCAATCGCTATGTGCAACTTGGCTACAAACGTGTTTCCAATTTCATCTGTGGCACAATAGTCCACCACAAAAACTCCACTTTCCTCTGGATTTCCTACGATTTCCGTACCATCATCACCACTCTGTGCGTTTAATCCCTTTGGTAGTTCACCTATTGTATAGGAGCAGGAACCAATCGCATTGGAAAAAGATATTTTCCATGGGGTAATAATCGCACTTCCAACCATACCCGAATACACAAAAGTATCTTCGTATTCAATTCCCCGAAGCACATATTGGGTTTCTATAACTGCTTCCGGTTCTCCTGCAATCGATATTTGCATGAATTTTCCGACACTCCATAAAGTTTTCGAAGCAGAGAATTCCACCTGATAGTGAATGAGATCTGCTGATTTCACTTCGCTTAATGTAAGTTGATTTTGATAATTTGTCTGCACTTCTCCTACTTTTACAATAATATCTTCTGCTGTCAGTTGTCTTGCGTTATTTAATGTAAAACTTACCCTCTGACTATTAAGTATTTCAATACTCTCAATTCTCAATGGAGCCTCCGTTGGAACTGACGTCGGCAAACTTGTCGCCTCTGGTTTATTGGTACTTATCGGCTTGCTGGTGCTTTCCGGCTCATTCGTTCCTTGTGGCGCATCCGTTGCATCCGGGTTAGTAGTTTCATCTGGTACTGCAGTTACCTGAGGTGAATTCGTCACGGTTGGTTGAGTTGTGCCAGATGGCACTTGCGGTTCTTGTGATTGCTCTGGCTCTTCTGGAGCATTTGGTTGAGCGCTTCCCACTGGTACATCCGGCTGGCTACTTGACGATGGTGTTTCTGTTGGCATCTGTAAATTAACATCGGAAGAATTTGCAACTGTCACCATACAGCTTGCCTTCTTCTTACTTCCATCCAAAGCCTCCACAGTGATTTTTGCTGTCCCTGGTTTCACTGCCCTTACAACACCTTTTTGCGTTACTGCGGCAACTGTAGCATCCGAAGATTTCCAGTACACACGTTTACTAGCACCTTTTTTTGCTATAGCAGTTACCTTTAGCGCCGTCGTTTGTCCTACCTGTAGTGCGGTGTTGATTTGATTCAATGTCACTTTCTTCACAGCATTTTTCATGACCCTCACTTTAATAGTTGCTTTCTTCCTTTTATTTTTCTTCGAAGTAATAATAATCTTTGTCGTTCCAACTTTCTTTGCTTTTACAACGCCTTTGCTATTAACCGTCGCTATTTTTTTCTTGGTTGAACGAAAGATCACTTTCTTATTTGCACTTTTATTTGGTTTCACCGATACCTTAACTGAAAGTTTTATTTTCTTACCTTTCGCAATGTAAGCATTTTTGGCATAAGGAGTCTTTGCCTTTACACTTTTTATGTTCACCTTCGCCGCTTGCATCACATCCACATTCGCTGGCATAAGCATGCTCATGATAAGACATCCTGATAACAGTGTTACTCCAATTCGTTTTTTCATTATATTTCTCATCCCTTCATCTGTTTTTGTAAACATAAATTTCCACTGTCAATTATACACTATTTGGGAAAAAATTCAATATTCCCCTTTTCGTACAAGTACGAATGTATCCTAGCTTTCCAACAATGCACAACTTGAGCCTAATACAAAAAGAGACTCCTACCACACCTAACACATGCGATATGAGTCTCGTTCCTATCTCAAATAAACCATCCCATTATTTGTAAATTTCTGGCACAAAAAACAACCGTAGAAATACTTATAATCCAACGATCTCCCGGAACAAATCCAGCCCATAACTGGTTTCTGTCGGTTCATGGTCAATCATCTTGAAGGTCCTTGTGCCATCGTCCTTTCGTTCTGCGCTGAAGAATCTCGCCTGTGGCAACTTTTTTTCGTACATCCGACTGGCAAACGCAAAGAGATGTGTCACAGTAAACACATGTACCCCGCTATCATAAAATGCTTGGATGATACTCTCGGCGATCTGACTTCCTTCCTTTTCCGTCGTACTAGCAAAGGATTCATTTAAAAGCACCAAACTCTGAGAGGTAATTCGACCGACAATGCGATCCATTCGCTTCATCTCCTCCACCAGACGTCCGCTATTCATGGTGCAGTCCTCGCGTCGTGTAAAATGCGTAAGAATATTGTCATACAAAACTCCTTCATAATACGTCGCTGGCACAAACATTCCCGCCTGCATCATGACCTGGGCGATGCCCACACTTCGTAAAAAAGTAGATTTTCCACCTTGATTTGCACCACTGATTACATGCAACTTGCACGTATCCTCGAAACTATTTGCCACTGGATTTTTCAACGTAGTTAACGCCATGCTGACCTCATACAAATCCCGGATGTCCACATGGCCTTCCTCTCTCGAAAGAATCGGAAAGGTTGCTTTCATACTAAGATGACGAAGCTTTCGGTATAGGTTTCCACAGCCCACATAGAAGCCAATCTGAGTTCGAAGATGTGAAAACAACTCTTGAAATTCCTTGATAAATCCTTGATACATCTGTATCACATGATGAAGACCATTTTCCTCCATCTGCGCCGCCTCTTGTTTTAATGCGGTCTCATTTAGCATCACCGCCTCGGGAGAAAAGAAGCGCAACATCACTTTACGCAACCGCTGTCTCGTCTTTCCCATCTGCCGATAATCCACAGGAACCAGACAATTCACAATGGCGTTGCCACATTTGAGCCCGCCTGTCACTCCCGCAGTCATTACCAATCGTCCACCTTGAAGAAGAAAGGACATATCCTCAATCATCTGCTCCAGATCCTTAGCAAAATCGTCCGAATAGTACTCTCGATACTGCTGCACAAAGTGCATCATACCATCGGTTTGCTCTGCTTGACTGCTTCGCAAATGACTTTTTAACTGATTGCAATATTTTAATAACACAAGAAGAAGAGACAACGACTCATAGATTTGTATGGTCTTGCTACTTTCTCGATTTCTCTTCCCCTGTTTCTCAATCTGCTTCAATGCCTCATTGGCAATTCGAAAAATTTCCTCATAAAATTCCAGATTATTTACCGCATCGGACACCATCTGCTGACGAAAACGAAAGGCCCTCTCGCTCTGAATCGGCGTCATCATCACCTGACGACACGCATTGTAAATCTCTTCCTCCCCCTTTGCCATGGCATCATACAGCACCTTTAGATTTAGGTCCTTTTCCATGTCCTGAGGCATTCCGTATTTTTTTGAATTGCCACCTTCCCCCGCCGGATACAACAATTCCACCTTAAACATGTCGCAACCTCCTCATAATCTCGTCATAGCCCAAACCGTACTGTTCCACGATCGGCTCCACATAGCCTTTACCTTCCGCTGGCTTTCTCACCACTTTGTAAGAACGCATCAATCGATGATCTGCATTTTCCTGTAATTGCGCCACCATGCTGACGATCTTCTCATCTTCTCTTGCAAGCTCATCCACATGAGTGACATAGATACCATAGCAATCCCGCTCCATAAAGTATTGAATCACCTTGTGTCCCATCTCCAACGCATCAAAGGTTGCCGCCGACGTAAATAGCTCATTAATAATAACAAACTGACGGCGCTCATCGCCCTGCATCATGCTAGACAAACGAACCAGCTCTTCCTTTAATTTTCCCCGTCCGCTCTCCATGCTTTCTTCCACAGAAAAATGGGTCATGACACCATCAAAGCATGGCAACTTTGCCTGACTTGCCGGCACCGGAAAACCAAGAAGAGCAAAATATACCAACTGCCCCACAGAACGGCCAAAAGTTGTTTTTCCGCCTTGGTTTGGCCCCGTAACAATAAAAAATTGTTCCTCTTCACTATAGTAATAGTCGTTGGAAATCGTCACCTTTCCCTGCAATTGATTCTTAAATGCCAGTACCAGATCATAGCCATCCTTCACTGACATTTCCTTTTCTGTAAAGGTAGGAAAACAAAAATCATATCCACTGGCTATCATATACCGATAGAATTTAAAGTACGCAAGATAAAAGGAAATTTCCTCATGGAACTGCAACACTTCTGTATGAAAAAATGACGGACATTCCGCCTGAAACGTCTCTACATTTTGAAACACCATTGGATTCTTTTTTCGTAAATACTGAAACAATCGTTCCTCTAACTTACTACTCTCCAAGCTTCCCGGAAGAAGGTTAGGAATATTATTTGGACTTGGAAACATGTGTGGATACTTCTCAGCCATTTCTCCTAGAAAATCTTCCTCTACAATTTCCGAAAGAATCGCTACATGGTCCCCTTCCACTCGAAAACTATAGCGCAATTTGGAAATTTCCTGATATGTATTCATGACCCGTTCACAGTGGCGAAGGTAGTCCTGCTCCTGCATCTTCTCACGAAACACACGAGCAAATTCCTGCCACCCTTGGCTTTTCATCCCCCGTCGCTCTACGTAAGAAACCAAACGCTCCAATCCCGAAAAATATGTATAGGCAGCCAGTAGATGCCAATGTGCCGCACTGGCTTTGTTTTCCATCTCTTCCAAATCCTTTTCTGTGGATTTTGCACGAGTGATGGCATGATGAAATTCCCACAACTCTGCCTCAAAATCCTTATCGATTTCCTGCAACAGTTCCTGACGATAGATAATATCCCTTTTTGTTTTCGGTAATCGCATAAAAAGTGGTGCTACGTCATAATCTTCCATGCCCTCCTTCATCTCTTTTACTAGGGCATCTATATTTAAATCCTGAAATAGTTCGGAATGGTCTTCGGTTTCTCGCATGTTTCCTAAAATACTGAATGAATTCATATGTGCCTCCGTTTCTGTGCTTTTTTTCATAATGTCCCTTAGGCAATCTTGTACCTCATTTATAAATAATTCCAGAAATGTGTGAATAATAAAAGAACGATACACCCTAGATTACAAATACACTCGACGATACTTAACAGATAAATAACCTAATAGATGAAACAATACACTTAGCCCAAGTACCACACACATCTTGTCTACATTTTCTGCACTCTTCCCCAGCTCAGAAAAATATATAGACACGGGTTGAAACACACAAAATGCATCTAACTTATTCACAAAGAAACTATATGCCAATACCACACCAAATGCAGCTCCCATATTTTTCAAAATACCAACCATTAAAAACAAAAATCCACCTATTGTTAAACATTCCACACATATCTGTCCAAATAGAAATGCTGGTACTGGAAACTGGGATTTCGTCAACATATATACACCAAAAAGTAATATCAAGAATAACAATTCTACCGTGATTTGACACGTTAAGATTGTTCTCGGTTTGATATATAAATACAAAACTTCATTCCCCTTTTTTTCTACAAAGGGGCTATGTATAATCAGTGTCCACCACCCACACATAAGTGGAAGAAAAATTTGTATCTCTGGGAGAAAATGTTGAACCAACTCTTCCCCCTCCAACAAATATTGCATTCGGCCCAATGCAATAATTCCAACCATCACCATTGCCAGCACTAACACTGGCAAGATGATGACCTTCTTATTACTTTTCCAAATGGCTTTCAAATACTCTCTCATTAATTCTCTCCATTATGTACAATACGTGCATACGCTTCACCCACAGACTTCACTTCTTTTCCTGCATATTCTGTAATCTCATCAAGACTTTGAAAAGTACGCACCCCATCATCACACATGATAATATAAGAATTGCAAACTTCCTCGATATCCTCCAAGATATGTGTAGAAAAGATGACTGCACTGTGCTCGCCCAACTTTACGATCATTTCTTTGAACCTACTTCTTTCCTCCGGGTCTAATCCCACAGTTGGCTCATCAAATATAATCAATTCTGGAGTTCCCAATATCGCCTGCGCAATTCCAATTCTTCGTTGCATTCCACCAGAAAGCTTAGAGATCTGATCTTCCGACCGCTTGTCCATATTGACAAACTCCAATGCCTTCATAATTTCTGCCTTTCTTTCGTTCTTTGGAATCTTCTTTAATGTTGCAAAAAAATACATCATATCATAGACTTTCATCTCATTAAACAAGCCTAACCGCTGTGGTAAATACCCAATGGAAACATTGCTCTTTTCAATCGTACCTTTGTCCAGTGGATACAAACCAAGCAAACAACGAATCAGGGTAGTTTTTCCTGAGCCATTTGGTCCCAACATACCATAAATTCCTTTTTGTATATTCAGGGTAACATCTTCCCAAACAACCCTCTTTTTAAATGATTTCTTCAGATTATTGGCTTTGATAATTGTAGTCATTTTATAACCCCCTTACAAACTCTATGTCTTTTGCCGTATCACCCTGATAGGATTCACTTAAAAGATACTGAAATACTTTTGACGCAATCTCTTGGACGCCTTTTTCTTTCATCTTTTCTACCATCAAATCATTTATCTGATATTTCTCCTGATAATCACTAGAATCCTCACCATAAATGTCTTTATATATTGTATAAAATTCCACATCACTATCTTGTGTTGGTTCAAGCTCTAGAAAGGCTTCCATTAACGGTGTTGATTGTCCAGCGAAAAGTTGTTCTTTTATTTCACTATATACACCACACCCAATATTAACCAACACATACGAATCTGTTTCATAATACCCATACGCAAGCGACATAAAATTAGTACTATTTGGGATACAAACAACTGCCTTCTTCTCTGGTATTCGATATTGGACTTGAGGTGTTCCTAAAAACTCCATCTGAGCTTTCCATTCCTTTTGAAAGTCGTCAGATTTATATCTAGACACACATTGGTAACTCGATTTTTGCAATGGATAACAAATCTTTTGTTCTTTCTGCTCTGCCTTATCTATATTTCCGCTAACAAATAATAAACTGTTGGTCATTCCTGTCCATCGACCATCCTTATATGTCAGATTGGATACCAATTCATTTGGATAATCCATCTTTACCGAAAAAGAAACAGGGGCTGTGTGATATGGTATCAATTTGCACTGGTCATCAAACAATGGACGCCATCCCGCTTGTGGGTAAAACGGAAAAACACCTGCCAAAAAGCATCTTTCATTATTAGCATAAAACAAATTGCTACTTCCTTCATACACAAAAGTAAATTCCTCTTCTGTCTGTGCCTTCTCTCCCATAATCTGAACATAATCACCATTTTGTTCAAAGGACACGGCCGTTCCATTTTGATTGCGCACCTCTTTTATCTTGTACCCATGATACAGCGTAAATTTGTATTCATTCATCTCACTCGGTGCTTCAATTTTCACTTTACAGATAGCATCCAATTCATTATTTACTGACAATTCCATATCATATGCCGTAATCTCATACCCAGCTTCTTCTTCTTGACCTTCATGCATATTATAATACATATTAACTTCCCGTATTGTCTCATTCATAAGAAGAACGCTGCCACGATTCGTAATACCTAGTACAAGAATAATTAATACTCCAACATACACACCACAAATCATTCTCTGAAACATTCGCTTTCCATGAAAAGATTTGTACACCATCCAAATACTTCCCGAAAGAATCCATAGCAACATCCCACTGATTCGATACCATTCAAAAGGTAGTCCGTATAGGGCATCATATGTTTCACTGATATCTGGCGGTAATATACTAATAAATTTCTTCATTTCACACAAAAAATCGACATTTCCACCGACCTGCTCCAACAGCAATTGAAAATAATCCGGCATATTAAACAAAATCATTACTGCTAATATAATGTATGCTCCTAATCTTGCCCGAATCCGAGATACCAAAATTCCCACAAATGACGATGCTATAGATAACAACAAACAATCAATGAATAACATTTGTAACATCGGCCCAACCAATAACTCAGGAAATTTCAACTTTACATATCCAATCAAAACATACACGGTAATATTAGCAACCAATACTCCAATTGCGCTAATCAAAACTAACACCTGATTTGTATACACCAAACCCTTACGCACTCCAACACTAACTAAAACTTCTTCAATATCGCTTTCTTTTAATTTGCGAAAATATTCATAGGATATAAAAAACCAAAATACAAAAAACAAAAAACATATTATCCGAACATCACCAATAAAATTAATCGGATCGGAACATTTCGCCCCTGATACTTCTGCATCATTAAGGAATGCCCGTAATAACTGAAACATATACACATTACATCCCAATAGTAATAATACATAAGCTCCCATCACCTGTGGTATCTTGATAAAAAATTGAATCATTTTCCGAAAAAAAGTCATTTTGTTTTACCTCTCTTGTATTAGGTGTGCCGCATAATCGACACACCCTCTTTATTGCTTATTGTTTTATTTCCACACTTTTACATAACCATAACGAACCTGTGCACGATGTTTTCGTCCAACACTTGTCGTCCATTTTCAAATTCAAGATAAGAACATTTCAAATCCATCGAATACGAATCCATCACTTTTGTACAGATTTCCAAGATTTCCTGTCGCATTTCTTTCCGATCGTCACATATTCCTACAATCATTCTACTTACTTTATTAAACACACAAAGATTATTCTACTACACATTTCGCTCTTTTTCAATTGAAAAACAATAATACCCCCTATATCCACCCCAAGACTTCATTTTAATTACATGCAACAAGATTGCAAAGAAATTGAATTTTCTTCTTGACATGCCGTTATTTTTATGATAGTATTCTAAAGGTACTGATTATAAATAGTCAGTGCATTTCATCATCACATATTTGTGTCAATAGCTCAGCTGGATAGAGCAACGGCCTTCTAAGCCGTAGGTCGGGGGTTCGAATCCCTCTTGACACAATTAATAACATGGTGGGTATAGCGCAGTTGGTTAGCGCGTCAGATTGTGGCTCTGAAGGCCGTGGGTTCGAATCCCATTACCCACCCTTTCCTATTTTTAATAATGTAGGATGTTTTGGGCTATCGCCAAGGGGTAAGGCATAGGACTTTGACTCCTACATTCGTTGGTTCGAATCCAACTAGCCCAGCGAAATTGAAAGAGCAAGACTGAATGTCTTGCTCTTTTTTTGCAATATTCATGATAGCCTCTGTGGGATAGCGGGCTTGCTACGCAAATTACTATCCCACAGCAAACCTTAGCTTGCAGACTTACAGTAATATAGCAAACACGAGAGGAAACATTAGCTGAGATTCGTTGTGGAGGCAGGTTTCTGAAGAGGAATCCTACGTCAGCATAAGTGATGTTCGAGCTGCATGATTCTTGCAGCGAGTTCACGAAATGCTGACGTAGTTTTGGATTTCGATACAGAAGCCGCAGACACAGAATCTCTTAGCGTGTTTCCAGTTCGCGTTTGCTATATCTTCCCTTTCTTCTCACAAACATAATAGTATTGCCAAATCTCTACTCCAGCGAGAATTATCAAAAACAACCAAAGCGACGTTCCCCATGTCTCCTCTTTTTCCCAATCCCCTACCATATCAACATACCAAGATACGTCTACATCACTAAAATCATAGGCATATCGCTTAGTGTTCAAATGTTCCATACGATAATTTCCTTGTTTTCCAATAGGCAAGCGAATTTTCTGGCCCTCCGGGATATCCAACATCGTCAGATCCCAAAGCACCATAACCTTTTCGCCACTTTCCAACGTCACAACACAGAATTCACCATAGGAAGTATCGTCAAAATTCCATCTTGCCCGTCGCAACAAATAGCACAAATCCCCGCCCAGATGAAACGAGTGATAGTATCGACTTGGAATGTACGAGTACACCGTCCTTCTCCCAACTTTTGACGAACCATCCCGCGCATCTGTTATGTCCTTTATAAAAAAATGTCTGGTTCTCTCTACATTTTCCGCTGACACTTCCAATGTAAAATAAAGATTATTTTTGATATCCGCAACAGATTTCGCTACGGGAATCCCATCCCCCGCAGGATATCCATTCGAAAATCTTGGATCTTCGTCAATTTCCTTCTGACTTACGGGCTTCTCTAACATGTAAGCAAGACGATGTGGATTGGAAAATATTCTAAAAATCCCAATCAATAACACCAACACCATAATGATATAATGTGTTCGAATACTAGCTCGTTTCATTTCAATTCCTCTTTATGATTTAAAAACGAATCATATAAGTAAACAATAACAATCGGAAGAAAATTACCAACCAAAGAGCTTATTAGCGCCATAGGATAGTTTTTAAACTTCACAAAACAAACAATAAGAAGTGCTAGCATTATGGTTTGGGAAATCCCAAAGAACAAACGCATTTTTACAAATGTTTTGTCATCTTTCTTCAACTCCATCTCTGGCGGATTGAAAAAATTCCCCTTCTTGCAAAAAATACATTGAGCGATATTTACAATCATCACAATTATCCCCACAACATATAACACAAAATAACCACCATGACTCTCGAACATATTCATTCCCCCTTAACACACGAGCAGCTGCATCTGCACTTATTGTTCATCCCAATTCCATTGTACCACAACCATCACCAAAATGAAAGCACCCCTTGCAGCTACCAGCATTATAGCAAACACGAGAGGAACCATTAGCTGAGATTCGTTGTGGAAGTAGATTTCTGAACAGGAATCCTTCGTCAGCATAAGTGATGTTTGAGCTGCATGATTCTTGCAGCGAGTTCACGAGATGCTGACGACGCTTTGGATTTCGGTACAGAAATCACTGACACAGAATCTCTTAGCGTCGATTCGGCTTGTAATTGCTATACTATTTTTGTTTGAGTGAAATCGTTTTTTACACTGAGATGATTGTTCCCACTTCCTCCAAAAACCGATCCATCTGCTCATCGGTTCCTATCGTAATTCGCAGATAATTGTTGATTCTCTCTTTATTAAAATATCTCACATAAATATTTTTCGCCTTCAACCCTTCGAAAATCTCCTTCGCAGGCACCTTCCCATGCGCCGCAAAAAGGAAATTGGTCTGGGACTCCTTCACTTCAAAGCCCATTTCTTCCAACGCCACTTTCACACGACTTCTCGTATCCATTACTTTTTTCAAGTTAGCCTGGAAATACTCTTCGTCTTCCAACGAAGCAGCGCCAATTAGTATGGACTCGGTGTTCATGGTATAGGAATTAACCGATTCTTTTACGTCATTTAACGCCTGGATCAACGCCTCATTTCCCATGGCATAACCGATACGCATACCCGCCATAGAACGAGACTTCGAATACGTACGCACCACCAGAAGGTTGTCGTATTTGTCAATGAGTGGCAACGCCGTCTCACCACCAAAGTCTACATAAGCCTCATCCACAATGACGATTACCGATGGATTGGCCGCGATGATTTCCTCAATCTGCGCAAGCTCCATTCCCATGGAAGTTGGTGCATTTGGATTGGCAATCACCACGCCACCATTTTCCTTTTTATAATCCGCTGGATCAATGGTAAAATCCTCGCGAAGTGGCGGACACTCAAATGGAATCCGATACACCTCTGCCCACACTGGGTAGAAGGAATATGTAATATCCGGAAAAAGAATTGGTTTTCCAGAATTAAAAAACGTCAAAAACGCCATAGACAGTACGTCATCCGAACCAACACCTACAAATACATTCTTTGGTAAAATCCCGTGATATTCTGCCAGACGATCCACCAGAGACTGCGCCGAAAGCTCCGGATATAACGTAAACTTCGACACATCCACTTTCCCGTGCACATCAAACACCTTTGGTGATGGTGGATAAGGATTTTCATTGGTATTCAATTTAATAATATCCGTTCCCTGTGGCTGCTCTCCCGGCGTATATGGTGTCACCTTTCTTAGGTTTGCTGCCCATTTCTTTGTATTACTCATATCTTACTTTCCCCTTCATCTCATTTTATCGATACGTCTCCGCCAGTTTTTCAAAGGCTGGCAAAGCACGTGTAATCATGTCATAATCCACACAGTACGCAATTCGCACATATCCCGGGCATGCAAAAGAACTTCCCGGAACCAGCAAAAGATTGAACTCCTTCGCTTTCGCTACAAATGCGGCATCATCTTCTTCCAATGCTTTGACGAACAAGTAAAAGGCACCGTCCGGACTGGCACATTCGTAACCAAACTTCCTCAAATTTTCCACCAAAAGTCGGCGGTTCTTGTCGTAGATTTCCACATCCACGCTGGCATCCACACAACGGGCGATCACCTTCTGCTGTAGGGATGGCGCGTTGACGAAGCCAAGAATTCTCGTGGCTACATTGGCTGCGCCCACCACCTGTTTGAAGTCCGCCACTTCACTCGGAATCACCAGATAACCAATTCGCTCTCCCGGCAAAGAAAGAGACTTGCTATAGGAGTAGCCTACGATGGCATTCGCATAGTATTTTGTCACATATGGCACCGTGATGTCTCCATACACCAGCTCGCGATATGGCTCATCGGAAATCAAGTAAATATCTATGCCAAATTCCTTCTGCTTCTTCTCCATGATGGTAGCCAACTGACGGATGGTATCTTCGGAATACACAACTCCCGTTGGGTTATTGGGCGTATTGATGATAACGGCTTTTGTGCGAGAAGTAATCCGCGCCTCAAACTCCGCCATATTCGGCATGAAGGTTGTGGTATCCGGTGGCACCACCACAAGTGTTCCGTTGTAATTCGAAACATAATTGCGGTACTCACCAAAGAACGGCGCGAACACAATCACTTCGTCCTGTGGATCAAGAAGCGTCTTCAAAATTACATTGAGACCACCTGCTGCCCCAACCGTCATGATAATATTTTCTCTTGTAAAAGAAGTTTCAAAACGATGATTTATGTTGGAGGCAATGGCATCTCGCACATCTTCATAACCCGAGTTACTCATATAACCATGAAGTGTGGTAGGCTCCTCCTCTTGAATCACATCCAGCATGGCCTGCTTTACTTCCACTGGTGGTTCCACACTTGGGTTCCCCAAGCTAAAGTCATAGACATTTTCCACTCCATACTTCGCCGCCATAATCTTACCTTCCTCAAACATGGCACGAATAACAGAACTTCCTTTTACAAGTTCTTCCATTTGCTTTGAAATCATCGTTTTTCCTCCCGTTTCTTATTTTCAACCTGCTTTTTATTATAAGCGTTTGCCCCATAAAAATCAATGCCCCTCACAATGTTTTATGAGGGGCATCACACAGCATTGATATTTTATTTTCCTTCTTACATCTGCTCTGTCGCAGAAATCACTCGACCTAATGTAATCATTAAGTTTCCATTTCGGCAACGAAGCTCATCGATAAAGTTTTTCTCTTCTTTTGCATCCTTGATGGTTAAAAGATATGTCAACTCATACATACTTCCCAAATTGGTTGTACGCACGCGCTCCAATGCACATTTGCTTGTGTACTTTTCAAAAATATCATCAAACACAGTAGTATAATCCAAATCCTCTGGAATCAAAACTCGCAAATGTTTTTCTTTTCCATCGCTTTCGCCAAATTTACTTTTTCCTGTAATGACCATAAATGCACTAAGTGCTACCGCAATAATCACCGCATATGTCACGTATCCCATACCAGTAGCAAGACCAATGATCATGGCAAAGAAAATACCACCGATTTCGCGGGATGTACCTGGGATCGAACGGAAACGAACCAGGTTAAAAGCACCCATAACTGCCACACCGGCACCGAGGTTTCCATTAACAAGAATAATTACCGTCTGTACCATTACTGGCAAAATTGCCAACGTCACTACATAACTCTTTGTGTATGTACCACTCATCATATAGACAACAGACAAAATCAATCCCAATACTAACGCTGCTACCATACATATAATCATTGCCTGTGGACTGGCTGTTCCAGTACCACCTTGCATTAAACTTGTAAACATAATTCAATTCCTTTCTCTTTTCGGTATACATTACCGTATTTTGAAAATGATGTCGGATAAATACGAAGTTCCGAGAGCGCCTGAGACAACCACATCGGATATGCCTCTGGCACTTTAATCTCCATCACGTACAAACCGTCTTCCAACAGTTTTTCACCCGGCAGATTTTTTTCTAAATGTAAATCTTCTCTTCGACTCTGGATGTTGGTATCAAAGGTAATTCGCACTTCCGAGTCGTATTTTCCTTTAAATGAATCTCGATCATAATAAAGGAACAGTTTTGGCTTCGGCTGATGATGTGCCAAAAAATGGTCAATTTCCAATAAAATCTGGCTTTCCTTTTCTGGGCGTTTTCCTTCATCTAGATACGCTACTGCCTCTTGCAACGGCATCATCACACGTCGTTTGTACACAATTCCATTGTACTTTTTCTTAATCTCAATAAATGAAGAACCATCCAGTTTCGCCGTACCATAGGTGCGAAGTCGCAATTTCTCCTTGTATTTCGGCTTATCCAACGACCGCCGAATCAAATCATTGTCATCGGTATCATAATAAATATTCGAGATCTGCGAATGCGGAAACAAATCCGGCTCAATGTACTCTTCGATTCGTTGCATCAGTTGCTCTTTCTGCTCTTCGTTGATCACATATTTCTTTTCGTACCGCTGAAATATTTTTCCATATTTTTTTCCTGTCTTCATCGCCACTCACCTCTAATCCACGGTTACATCCACCAGATGTGTTGACCCGATTAGAATTCCATATTTGCCGTTTCTTAGATTCGGAGATGAAAAAATCACATTCTGGAACTTTCGCGTCGTGGTATGATCGATCAGATTCTTTCCTGCCGATGATCGAATAAACAAACGCGATTCCGTTGGCAATTCTACATTATGCTTGTAGAAAATGAACTTCTGCTTGCTGCTTGCTGCTGGCGCATGGATTAAGGAAGAACTTCCCACTGCCAGGAACGTGCCTCCGTTCAAGAAATAGCCACCCTCACAAGTCAAGCTGGCATGGTTGGAACTCTTCGGTCCATCTAAGATTGCGGTACCACCTGTTATGGTAAATGTCTTATCTGTATCAATTGCTTCATTTTTCGCATCCACATACAATTTTCCACCTGAAACGGTAATGGCTCTCGTAGCATGGATTCCATCTTTCTCCGCATCTATCGATGTATCTCCACCAGAAATCGTCACGAATCCTTTGGAACTGTCCGAAGCCTCGGTGGTCTTCATTCCATGTGCAAGGGTGGAAACGATAGACACTTTTCCGCCTGAAATCTGAATGCTATCTTTACCACGGAATCCGTCGTCCTTGGCAGTTACCGTAACGGTTCCACCTTTTACCTTCAAGTCATTTTTACTTACAATACCATCCAGATATCTTGCATTTACCACAAGACTTCCTCCACCAGTGATAGTCAGATCTTCCTGACTAAAAATAGCTCCATCCGGCTCTGTGACACCACTTGCCAACGCATAACTAGTGCCATCGGTAAAGGTATTTTTTGTACCATCCTTCAGCTGGAGTGTCACTTCATCTGCACTCTTTATGTAAATCGCACTGGAATTGCTGTTGGTCAACGTCACGTTGTTCAGCACAAGAGTAACCGCTGCTGTCTTTGGCGCCTCCACCACGATCTGTCCATCGCTAGCCGAACCAGATACCGTATAGGTTCCGTCTTTCTTAATGGTTATCGCCTTTCCAGATACCGTACACGCAGCATCTGTGGACGTAATGGTAAGTCCAGCAAGAGTTGTCGTGTAGTCTTTCGGTGACTGCTGCGAAGAATCCGATGCGGATGCATTCCCCTGAGACTGGTTTTCGGAATCATGATTTCCTTCCGCCTTTCCACTTGTCTTCTCATTGCTCTTCTGATTGCTCTTGCTCTTCTTGTTTGTTTTGGCTTTGTTGTTTGACTTTGTATTTTTTTGGCTTTTCTGTTTCTTGCCTTTCGCTGGCTTTTTGGTCGCCTTAGGAGAAGCCGTTTCCTTTGCTGTTGACTTTGAATCTTTCTTCTTATCTTTTTTCGACTTAGTAGACTCATCCTCCACAGCTTCATCAACGATTACGTCTTCTGCCGGCGTCTCTACTTCTGCCGCCTCTTCATCCGCCGAAGTCACTGCCGCATCACTTGCCACGGTAACATCTGTGGTGGCTGGCGTCGAAGAATCGCTTGCTACATCGGTTGGATTATCTTTTGTCAATGTATAACCCCATATAGACAATCCAACCAATACAACCAAACCAACTAATACAAGTATCACTTGTTTTTTCGTATTCATGGTTTCCTCCATAAGTATCAGTTTTAATCTGTATTATTTTATCACGATGTAAGAAGAATGTAAAGAAAATACATTGCTTCTACTCAAAGGAAATGCTTTCGTAAGCGTTAATGGTTCCATATCCCCACTCACGACTGGGATATTCCCCCCCTCTTCTCTGCGATCCCCGAATCAAAAGTTCCCGCACCGAGTTACCACTAATGGTAAAATCTTCGTACTGTTGCATAAACAATGCCGCCACTCCTGTTGTCACGGCTGCCGCCACACTGGTTCCGGTCATAATTCCATATCGATTTTGTGGCAATGTCCCAGATATGTTTACGCCTGGCCCAGTGACATCCGGCTTCACAAATCCATTTTGGGTAAAACCGCGGCTCGCCTGCAGATAAAGCGCTTCATCCACTGGATTGTATGCCGTCACAGTAATTCCCCTCCGACTATTTCCTGGTTCACATATGGTCACATCCGGATCCGGTCTCACAAAATATGTGTCTCCCACAAGAAACTCCCGGATTGGTAACCACATATGGTATTTCACGTTCGGTTCGGTCGTATACACCCGAATCTTCCAGATTCCTTCCTTTGTATTTTCAAAACGAAATAGGATAACTTGGTCTCTCCCCTGCTCCTGCACCTCACTTCCCAGCACTTCCAATGTTGTATCTTCCAGAACAAAGAGCCTGCGTTCTCGAAAAAAGCTGGACGCTCGCGTAGTCCCCAATGTACTCCCGCTTGGTGACACCACATCAAACTGCAACGTCCCTGGGGTCTGCCACCAAAGCTCCGCCACAAACCCAAGGGAAGCAGTGTCCACATGAATATCAATTTCTTCATAGTCTTTGGTAATATAATAATGGTGTCTTGCATTTCCCTCATTTCCCGCACAAGTGATAATGCACACCCCGGGCACCCCATTAAAATAATCAATCATGCTACAAAGAGGTGTTTCCCCATTGTGATTACCGAGATTGGTTCCCATACCAATGCATATCACCACGGGTTTCCCTTCCCGTCTCGCCACCCTCAAAATGTAAGAAATTCCTGCCATAATATCATTTTCCTGATAGCAAGGCACCCCACTAGGAACACGATAAAATTCTCGATAACTGTTTTTTGCTTCCTTGCATTTTACCACCACAAGAGAGGAAAGAGGAGCCACTCCAGAAAACTCCTGCTCCGGAACTTCGTTTCCTGCTGCCACTCCCGCAAGAAATGTACCATGTCCATTGTCATCCCGGGTAGAAACCACCGATCGTGGTTCATCCTCTGCCAATGCACGATTTATTTCCTCCGCCCGAAATTCCTTTCCATAACGAAAGCCCTCTACCTCCGCCCCTTCTCGAATCGTCTGATCCCAGATAGAAAGAATCCGAGTAGTATTATCTGCATTAATAAAAGCATTGTGGGTAAAGTCAATGCCGGTATCCACAATGCCTATAATTACGTTTTGCCCATACAAATCCAGATATGGTTGTCGCCGTATCTGCAACACGCCCATTGCATCCAACGCCTCTTCCCCCATAAGTCCATATACGTGGGGAACTGCACCATACCCAAATTGTCCGATACTTTCACTATTGATCTTATCCGCGCGTCGATATACCACTGCCCGAGAAAAGTCAATCTGTTCCGTACAGATAGGTTCATAACGCTCTATGATTTCCTCCGAGCCACCATACGTATTTACAAGATAGTCCAACACATTTTCTGAATAAATTGCTTCTCTGCAAGTCATCTGCCTACTCCTTTGACATTTACTCCTACTATTCTATGTTGGAAGATAACTTGAAATTCAGACTTTTATTGTTGCTATTCTCAAATACTCGTGGGGGTTACTCTTCTTTTGCATCTGCGTGGTACTCACCCAGTGGCTCCTGCAAGCACGACGTCATCTCTTGTTGCAATTGATACACATACTGCAATGGCAAATCGGTCAACTCACTTATAAACTCTGGTGTTTTTTGTTTGCGAAGCATCGCTCCAACAATTTTCTGTTCTGTTTCCGTTACGCCTTGCTGTATTCCATCCTGTTTTCCTGCCTTGAATCCATCCTGTCTCCCTTCTTCAAAGCCATCTTCATAGGCCTCCTCCGCACGTACTTCTTCAAATAATTCCTGATTCCACTCTTCTAAACACATACCGACAACCTCCTCTCGATTTTCCCGCAGGAAATCTGCTAAGATTCCCTCTTTTA
>JAZNJZ010000066.1:0-52862 GCA_045578325.1 Eubacterium sp. | reverse complement strand
CAAGAAGCGAAGTATTACGATTAAAGGAGCAAATGAGCACAATCTGAAAGGAATTGATATTGAGATTCCTAGAGATGAATTTGTCGTGCTGACAGGACTTAGTGGTTCGGGAAAGTCCTCTCTTGCATTTGATACTATATATGCAGAAGGTCAGAGACGATATATGGAGTCTCTGTCTTCGTATGCAAGAATGTTTCTTGGACAGATGGAAAAGCCAAATGTAGAGAGCATATCGGGGCTTCCGCCAGCAATTTCTATCGATCAGAAGACCACCAACCGGAATCCACGTTCTACGGTAGGAACAGTGACTGAAATTTATGATTATTTTCGTTTGTTATATGCACGAATTGGTACACCGCATTGTCCAGAGTGTGGAAGAGAGATCAAGCGTCAGACGGTAGATCAGATGGTGGATGAGATAATGAAGTTAGAAGAAGGAACAAAACTTCAATTGTTAGCACCTGTTGTAAGAGGTCGTAAAGGAGAACATGTCAAGGTTTTTGAACGAGCGAAAAAGAGTGGATATGTTCGTGTTATTGTAGATGGTAATATGTATGATCTCTCGGAAGAGATTAAACTAGAAAAAAACAAAAAGCACAATATTGAAATTGTTGTGGATCGACTTGTGATTCGCGAAGGTGTGGAAAAGCGAATGGCAGAGTCGATTGAGAATGTGTTGCATTTGTCCGGAGGACTATTGGTGGTGGATGTAATTGACGGTGAAATGCTGAATTTTAGTCAGAGTTTTTCCTGCCCGGATTGTGGAATCAGTATCGAAGAGATTGAACCAAGAAGCTTTTCTTTTAACAATCCATTTGGGGCCTGTCCTATTTGTCATGGTATTGGACACAAGATGGAGTTTGCGGAGGAGTTAATGATTCCAGATTGGTCTTTTAGCATCGATGAAGGAGCAATTGCTGTTCCAGGATGGCAGTCAGTAACCAATAAAGGAAGCTATACCAGATGTGTTATGGATGCGGTGGCGCAAGAGTTTGATTTTGATCTTAGTACTCCGTTTGAAGATTATTCGGAGGATGTACGTGACATTATTTTGCATGGAACCCGTGGGAAGAAGGTGGAGGTTCACTACGTAGGACAGAGAGGTCGCGGTGTCTACAATGTGGAATTTGAGGGGTTAATACGGAATGTGGAGCGACGTTATCGTGAGACAAGTGGTGAGTCTACGAAACAAGAATACGAAACTTTTATGCGAATCACACCATGTCATGAGTGTGGTGGACGACGATTGAAACGAGAATCCTTGGCAGTTACGGTTGGAGGGAAGAACATTGCCGAAATCGGTGATTATTCCATCCGAGATTTGAAGCAATTCGTGGATGATTTGCAGTTAACCAATATGCAGATGCAGATTGGAAAACTGATTTTGAAAGAAATCAAATCAAGATTAGGTTTTTTGATTGATGTAGGTCTTGATTATCTGTCGCTATCGCGGGCAACAGGGACTTTGTCAGGCGGTGAAGCACAAAGAATCCGTCTTGCAACACAGATTGGTTCCGGCCTTGTTGGAGTGGCGTATATTTTGGATGAGCCGAGTATTGGATTGCATCAGCGAGACAATGACAAATTGATAAAAACTTTGAAAAACCTCAAGGATTTGGGCAATACATTGATTGTGGTAGAGCATGACGAGGATACGATGTTGGCAGCGGATTATGTGGTGGACATCGGGCCTGGGGCTGGTGCCCATGGAGGAGAGATTGTTGCCACAGGGACTGCCCAAGATATTATGAAGGAAAAAAATTCTGTAACAGGAGCTTATCTAAGTCGTCGAATTGTGATACCTGTGCCAGAAAAGCGTCGAACACCAACGGGATTTTTGAAGGTGATTGGGGCAAGGGAAAACAATTTAAAGAACATTGATGTAGACATTCCATTGGGGGTGCTGACTTGTGTAACAGGTGTATCTGGTTCGGGAAAGAGTTCGTTGATTAATGAAATTTTGTATAAGACATTGGCGAAGAATCTGAATCGTGCAAGGTGTATCCCAGGAAAGCATACCAGAGTGGATGGCATGGAGCAGTTGGACAAAGTGATTGATATTGATCAATCCCCAATTGGGCGTACGCCACGTTCGAATCCCGCCACGTATACAGGTGTTTTCGATATGATTCGTGATCTTTTTGCGTCTACAACAGATGCCAAAACCAAAGGATATAAGAAGGGACGTTTTAGTTTCAACGTAAAAGGTGGACGTTGTGAGGCATGTCGAGGAGACGGAATTATTAAGATTGAGATGAATTTCTTGCCAGATGTATATGTACCGTGTGAAGTGTGTGAAGGAAAACGTTATAATCGTGAAACGTTAGATGTGAAGTACAAAGGGAAGAGTATTTTTGATGTGCTAGATATGACAGTAGAAGAAGCGCTGGAATTCTTCAAAAATGTACCGTCTATACATCGAAAGCTTCAGACGATGTATGATGTTGGACTTTCTTATGTGAAGTTGGGACAACCATCCACCACTCTTTCTGGTGGAGAGGCGCAGCGAATTAAGCTTGCCACGGAATTAAGTAAGCGTAGTACGGGAAAAACCATATATATTTTGGATGAGCCTACAACTGGACTGCATTTTGCAGATGTGCACAAATTGATTGATATTTTGCATCGTCTTGCTGAGGGGGGCAATTCAGTTGTGGTTATCGAGCATAACCTGGATGTAATAAAAACAGCAGATTATATTATCGATATTGGACCAGAGGGTGGCGAGAAAGGTGGCACAGTGATCGCTATGGGCACACCAGAAGAAGTGGCGGACAATGATCGTTCATATACTGGTGCTTATATTAAAAAACTACTGAACGAGTAGGTATGGAGGTAAATATGAAGGAATATCCTTTTTTTGCCATGATGGCAAGAATGAAATACATTGAGCGTTGGGCACTTATGCGCAATTCGGATAGAGAAAATATTAGTGAACATTCTATGGAAGTAGCGATGCTCGCTCATGGACTTGGAATTATTGCAAAAGAAAAGTGTGGCAAGAATATTGATTTAGACAAGTTGGCTCTCATTGGTCTCTATCACGATGCCAATGAAATTATTACAGGAGATATGCCTACTCCGGTGAAATACCATGATCCGACAATCCGTGATGCGTATAAGAAAGTGGAAGATTTAGCAAATCGTAAGCTTCTTAATCAACTTCCGGAGTATATGAAGCCTTACTATGAAAATGTTTTCTTTCCAAAGGAAGGGGAAGAAGAGTTGTGGCATCTGGTAAAAGCAGCAGACAAGATTTCTGCATTGATTAAGTGCATTGAAGAGGAAAAGGCTGGAAATAAGGAGTTTTCTACTGCTTTTGATACGATTCGTGACTCTTTACAAGAGATGAAAATGAAGGAAGTGGATATCTTTATGGAAGAATTTCTCCCACCTTATACGAAGACGTTGGATGAATTGCAAAATATGTAAATTTTATCAATTTTTTTATTGTTTGACTAGAAGTATTTTATAAGATGTGATATACTAAAATTAATTAGTTTTGGGACTTACTAAAATTGTAAAGGAAGGTATCGCATATGAGAAGAATTTTATGTTTTGGAGATTCCAATACATATGGTCATGCTCCGGATAATACGAGATATGAAGAAAGTGTCAGCTGGCCAGGAGTATTGGGACGATTGTTGGGAGATAAATTTGAGGTCATTACAGAGGCACAGAATGGGCGTACAGTAGCATTTGATGATCCATATATGCCAGGTTGTAATGGTATGCGTGATATCGGTGATTGTTTGGATCGACATGAGCCGCTGGATTTGGTGATTATTATGTTGGGAACAAATGACCTTAAAAAACATTTCGATGCCACGCCTGATATCATCGGAGATAATCTCAAAAAGATGTGCGAATTGGTACAAAGTAAGACAGATGCTAAGATTCTTTTGGCAAGTCCGATGCTTTTGGGAGATCAGATTGAGTTTTCTCCTTTGCATTTGGAGTTTGGTAGACAAGCTGTGGACTATTCTTTTGAAATCGCTCCAGTGACAGAAAAAGTGGCAAAAGAGATTGGTGCAGAGTTTATCGATATGGCGCTGGTGGCTGTTGTTAGTGATGTGGATTGTCTTCACTTAGTGCCAGAAGAGCATGCTAAAGTTGCTCAAGCAGTGCACGGAAAAGTGATGGATATTTATGGCGAAGAACTTGCAAAGGAAGCAGAGGAAGAAGCAAGACGTCTAGCAGAAGAGGAAGAAGCAAGACGTTTAGCAGAAGAGGAAGAAGCAAGACGTCTAGCAGAAGAGGAAGAAGCAAGACGTTTAGCAGAAGAGGAAGAAGCAAGACGTTTAGCAGAAGAGGAAGAAGCAAGACGCTTGGCAGAAGAGGAAGAAGCAAGACGTTTGGCAGAAGAGGAAGAGGCAAGACGTTTAGCAGAAGAGGAAGAAGCAAGACGCTTGGCAGAAACAGATGCCATGCCTGAAGTGAATGATGAAGCGGTGTTGTTACAGCTGCCTGAAGACGATGATGAACAGATGTTGGAGCAAGAAGCTCGTTTGAAAGTAGAGGCGATTTTAAAAGCAGCGGAAGAAGAGGTTGCGCAAGAAGAAGCGTCGTTATTGAGTGAATCCACCTTTGTAGATGAAGATGAGGTTCCGTTGGTTTCCAATGTGCTTGCATCAAGAAATACAACGAGTGAAAAAGAGAAAATGCTTTCTGGAAAGTTGTACAAATGTGATTCGGAGCTTCGTGCTGAGATGGCAGAGGCACGAAAGTTGACAAATGCATACAATCAGACAGCGGACGTTGTACGTCGAAGTGAGATTTTAGAATCATTAATGAACAAGGTTGGTAAGAATATCTTTATTGAGCCACCATTCCGTTGCGATTATGGTTCTAACATTACAATAGGAAATAATTTTTATGCGAACTTTGATTGTATTATGCTAGATACTGCTAATATTAAGATTGGTGACAATGTATTTTTTGGACCGAAAGTAAATGTCTATACTGCTTGTCATCCAATTTATGCACCAGTTCGTAATGAACTCATGGAATATTCTAAGGAAGTTACCATTGGCGATGACGTTTGGATTGGTGGTAATGTAACAATCAATCCGGGTGTTCATATTGGAAGTAATGTTGTAATCGGTTCTGGATCGGTTGTGACAACAGATATTCCAGATGGAGTTGTGGCTGCTGGAAATCCATGTCGTATCATTCGTCGTATATCGGAAGAGGATAGAGAGTACTGGGAAGAGAAGAAAGCAGAGTATGATGAAAGATAGTATGGGTATGTACTGTACATAGAGAATAGGAAAAGAGTTCTTTCGTGCAACGTGTGATGTTGTATGAAAGAACTCTTTTTGAATGTATGCCAATTAGTTGTATAAAGAATCGCGATATTCGCCAGCAGTACGGAACTGCTCTCGTATTTTCTCGCCATCGTCATTTGCGATGTATGTACGGAATTCGGATAACTTATCGATAAAATATCCTAAAAATAAATCAATGCTTTCTTTGTTGGATAAACATATGCTTTCCCACATTTCAGGCGATGAGGAGGCGATTCGTGTGGTGTCCTTAAATCCACCTGCAGCAAATTGTTTCATATATTCCTCAGAGGAATCGTTTTCGCGTACAGTATTAACTAAGGTGGCTGCAATGACATGTGGCATATGGCTGATTGCCGCTGTGGCTTTGTCATGTTCTTCGGAATCCAACACCACAAAACGTGAGCCGGTACATGCCAACAAATGTTTGAGTTTGTTTAATTGCTCTTCTGTAGTTAAACTGGTTCGTGTGAGAAGGTAAAAAGCATTTTGCAACAAATCACGAGAGGAATTAATATAACCGTACTTTTCAGAACCAGCCATAGGATGGCCACCGATGAAATAGGACTCCATATCCAGTTTGGAAACAGCAGCGTGAATATTTCCCTTGACACTTCCTACATCTGTAAGAATACACCCATCTTTCAAAAACGGTTTGATTTGCTCCAAAAAATCAATGTTTCGAAGGACAGGAGCGCATAGAAAAATAACATCACAATCGGAAAAATCCTCATTGATATCATAATGGAGACTGGTAATAACGCCATCTTTTTTTCCTTGTTCCAGATCGGGATTTTTTCTTCTGGTATATACACGAATGACTGCTTTGGGATGATTTGCACGAATTGCTTTTGCAATGGAACCACCAATAAGTCCCAACCCAAGAAAGCCAATGATTAGCTCTTTATTGTTCATGGTACGAACCCACCTTTCTTTTCATAAAATACATTCTAACGTAAAACCACTTTTCTGTAAATATCTATTGATAGAATCAATGAATAATATTATACTATATATGAAAAAGATAAAGCAAGCGAGAAAGGAGCAGAATGATGGGAAAAATAACAGTAACACCTTGTGAGATAGAAGGATTATATGTAATTGAACCAAAGGTGTTTGGTGATGAACGTGGTTATTTTGTTGAAACATATAATAAAAATGATTTTGTGGAGCATGGATTAGATATGGAGTTTGTTCAAGATAATCAGTCTATGTCCAAGCGTGGAGTGCTGCGGGGATTGCATTTTCAAAAGGAGCATCCACAGGGAAAACTGGTACGTGTGTTGTCTGGAGAAGTGTTTGATGTGGCAGTAGACATACGAAAAGGGTCGCCGACTTATGGGCAGTGGTTTGGCGTTGTGCTTTCTGCGGAAAACATGAAGCAGTTTTATGTATCCCCTGGATTTGCTCATGGTTTTTTAGTGTTGTCCGATACCGCGGTTTTTGCATATAAATGCACTGATTTTTATCATCCGGAAGATGAGGGAGGAATCCGTTGGGATGATCCCGAGATTGGGATTCAATGGCCGATTGAACAAGGGATGGAGATTGTTCTTTCAGAAAAGGACAAGCAATATGAAGGAATTAAATTATTAAATGAATAAAAATAGAAAATGGAGGAAGTAAAAATGAGTATACCAGAGATTTCAAATTCAATTATTTATGTTGGGGCAGATGATACCACTATTGATTTGTTTGAGAGTCAGTATGTTGTGCCAGAAGGTGTTTCTTACAATTCGTACGTTATCATGGACGAGAAGATAACAATTATGGATACCGTTGATAAGCGTGCGACGGACGAGTGGTTCGCCAATCTTGACCGTGTGCTTGGCGATAAGAAGCCAACCTATCTTGTGGTATCGCATTTGGAGCCGGATCATGCGGCAAATATTCAGAAAGTGGCGGAAAAATATCCAGAGATGAAGATTGTTGGAAATGCGAAGACCTTTGCGATGATGCCTCAGTTTTTTGACATGGATTTATCTGAGAAAAGTGTAGTTGTTGCAGAAGGAGAAACATTGAGTCTTGGTGCACATACGCTTCAGTTTTTTATGGCACCGATGGTTCACTGGCCAGAGGTTATGGTAAGTTATGAACAGTCCGAAAAGATTCTGTTTTCCGCAGACGGATTTGGTAAATTTGGTGCGCTTTCCAAAACGGAGGATGCGGACTGGGCATGCGAAGCACGTCGTTATTACTTTAATATTGTTGGTAAATATGGTGCACAGGTGCAGGCATTATTGAAAAAAGCAGCCACCTTGGACATTGCTATGATTTGTCCACTTCACGGACCAATTTTGAAAGAGAATCTTGGTTACTATATTGATAAATACAATACGTGGAGTAGTTATGAAGCGGAAGATGAAGGTGTGTTGGTTGCGTATGCATCAATTCATGGAAATACGGCAGAAGCAGCCAAGAAGCTTGGTGAGATTTTGGAAGCGAAGGGTGCCAAGAAGGTTGTGGTAAGTGATCTTTCGCGTGAGGATATGGCAGAAGTGATTGAGGATGCTTTCCGTTACGACAAGGTTGTTTTGGCTGCAGCGACATATGATGGTGGAATTTTCCCAGTTATGCAGGACTTCATTCACCATTTAAAGAGTAAAAATTTTCAGAACAAAGTTGTTGGATTTGTGGAAAATGGTTCATGGGCTCCAGTTGCGGCGAAACAGATGCGAGCAGCAGCAGAAGAAATGAAAAATATGACTCTTTGTGATGAAGTTGTTACAATCAAATCGGTTATGAAAGAGGATACCGTTCAAGCTTTAGAACGTCTTGCGGAAGAAATTGTGAACAAGTAGTATAGAAGCATAAAAAATAAGAATGATAGTAGAACGACCTCCGACAGTTAGATGTATAGTCTAACTGTCGGAGGTCGTTTTCTCTGCAGTTGCAGTTGTTTCCTCGCCTTCCTCTGCGGCTTCATCTTCATCCTCGTCTTCTTTTTTCTTTGGCGGTTGGGAAAGTAGGACCAATATAGTTAAGAGCACAAAAAGTACAATTGGACCTAAGTAAATAAGTTTTTTAAAGTCCGGATTTACCCATACACCTGGTGTGTTGAAGAGAACAAATAATGCAATATAAATCGAGAAAACGATGGTTCCTAAGATGGTGCCTAAAACTCGTCCAATCTGTCTGTTTCGAAATCGTGCTTTTAATAGCCAGAAAACGATCAGAAAGGCTAGTCCACCATCAAAAAGTCCAAAAATAAGCATTCCCACATTAATACCCATAATATTATCTCCATTCTACGTATTTTCCGTACTTTGAAAGTACTGTTACACACGTTGTAAACATACTAATAGTATACTATAACTTTTTGATGATTTCCACAAAAAGTTATTGACTTTTAATAAAATGTATGATAAGTTAAATGGGCATGCAGGAATGGCGGAATTGGCAGACGCGCACGGTTCAGGTCCGTGTGGTAGCAATACCATGAGGGTTCAAGTCCCTTTTCCTGCATATTTTTTTTGTTTATAAAGGGAAATGTGCTTTACATCTTGAAAAATTATGGTAAAATATTAATGTATGTTTTTACAAAAAAGATAGTTTGGAGGAAAACAATGAACAGTTCAAAAAGATTAGCGAAAAATGACGGAATTGGAAAGGAAACACAGGAATCCAAGACATCGGGTGTTCCTTCTATTATTTCTTCGAAAAATAAGGTATTAGCTCTGATCGGTATCGTGACAGTGCTGGTTTTGTGTGCAGGTGTATGTTACATGCAGTTGCGACCACGTGCGATTTTGAAAGTGACAGGAGCTAACGCAGATGGTAAAAATGTATCTCGGACTGTATATATGACAGAGGCAGTATATGACATTATGCAGACAGAGGCACAGTATAATATGTATTCATCCCTTTATCAGCAGATGTATGGAACCACATATTGGGATATGGAAGATGTGGACGGCAAGGGAAGAAACGGAGCTAGTGCGGCAAAGAAAATGGTTATGGATAGCATTAAACAGCGTGAGATTTTGTGCATGGAAGCTGAAAAACTTGGTTATAAATTGACTGAGGAAGAGAAGAAGGCTGCTGTGAATAATGTTAAAACAACAATGGAGAACATGACAGACGCACAGAAAAAACTTCCAGGACTTGATGCAAAATCATTAGAAAATGTATTTATCAAAAATGCACTTGCAGAAAAATACAGACAGATTATTATCTCGGAAAGCGGAATTGATACAGAGGCTTTGAAAGCTACCGTTGATAAAGATGATTATCGTCAGTATACCATGAAATATTACATGGTAAGTAACATAAATCAAGCCGACGAAAATGGTGCAGAAGTTTCAGAAGATGTAAAGAAAAAGAATCTGGACAATATGAATGCTTTGAAAGAAAAAGCAAAGACAGCAGAGGACTTTTCTAAGCTTATAGAAGAAGGCGATACAACTGGTATCATGCCAGTACAGTCTATGAGCCTTGTAGAGAAAGAGATGGAAGAGTCTACATTCCTTACAAAGAAACTTAGAAAACAGTTGATTAAAATGGAAAATGGCGAGATTTCCGATGTTATCGAGGGAGAAGATGGATATTACCTCGTAAAAATGGAAAACAACAACGATAGCAAGGCGTATGACGAACAGTGTCAGACAGTGGTTGAGGAGGAGCAGAATAAGAAGTTCTTGGAAAAATACCAGACATTTGCTCCAGCGTACACTACAGAAGTACAGAGTTATTGGAAAGGTCGTGTGAAACTTGGTTCATACACAACAGCGGAATAGATAAAAAATAGAACAGGCAGATAGATTTTCAAAGCAAGAAGGTTTATCTGTCGTTCTTGCTTACAATAATACATTAATTAAAGACAAGATAGGAGAGAAAAGCCATGGCAAATGTGAAGCGGATTTACGTGGAAAAAAAGGAAGACTACGCAGTAGCAGCGAAGGACTTGAAGAAGGAAGTAAAAGAGTATCTTGGCCTCAAAGAACTGGAGCAGGTTCGTGTTCTTGTTCGTTATGATGTGGAAGGCATTACCGAGGAGACTTATAAAAAAGCCCTTGCAACTGTATTTTCAGAGCCGCCAGTGGATTATGTATACGAAGGAGATTTTGAAAAGAAAGATACAGATCGTGTATTTTCAGTGGAATATCTCCCGGGACAGTTTGATCAGAGAGCGGATTCCGCAGAGCAGTGTGTAAAACTCTTGAATGAGAGTGAAGAACCGATTATTCGTTCCGCTACTACGTATGTATTAAGTGGAAACATCAGTGATGAAGATTTTGATCGTGTAAAAGAATATTGCATTAACCCAGTGGATTCTAGAGAGACCGATGAGACGGTGCCAGAAACATTGGTAACAGAATTTGATGAGCCAGCAGATGTAAAAGTGTTTGATGGTTTCAAAGATATGCCAGAGGCAGAGCTGAAGGAATTGTATGGTTCTTTGGGACTTGCTATGACATTCAAGGATTTTCTCCATATCCAGAATTATTTCCAGAATGAGGAGAAAAGAGATCCTAGTATGACGGAAATCCGTGTATTGGATACTTATTGGTCAGACCACTGTCGTCATACTACATTCCTTACCGAGTTGAAAAATATTACCTTTGAAGAGGGCGATTATACAGAGCCAATCAAAGCAGCATTTGATATGTATAAAAAAGACCATGAGACAATCTACAAAGGAAGAGATGATAAGTTTGTTTCTTTGATGGATATCGCATTGATGGCAATGAAGAAGCTTCGTGCCGATGGAAAATTGGACGATATGGAAGTTTCTGACGAGATTAACGCTTGTTCTATCGTGGTTCCAGTGGAAATCGACCATGAGGACGGAAGAGGTCCTGTGGAAGAGGAGTGGTTAGTATTCTTTAAGAATGAGACACACAACCACCCAACAGAAATCGAGCCATTTGGTGGTGCGGCAACTTGTCTTGGTGGAGCAATCCGAGATCCATTGTCAGGTCGTGGATATGTATACCAGGCAATGCGTGTAACCGGTGCGGCAGATCCTACTAAGTCTTTGAAAGAGACTATGGATGGAAAGTTGGCTCAGAGAAAGATTGTAACCGGTGCAGCAAGTGGTTATAGTTCTTATGGTAACCAGATTGGTTTGGCAACGGGTCTTGTAGATGAGATTTATCATCCAAATTATGTGGCAAAACGTCTTGAAATCGGTGCTGTTATGGGTGCTGCTCCAAGAAAAAATGTCATTCGTGAAAACTCGGATCCAGAAGATGTAATTATTCTTCTTGGTGGACGTACTGGACGTGACGGATGTGGTGGAGCAACTGGTTCCTCTAAGGCTCACAACACAGAGTCCATCGATACTTGTGGAGCAGAAGTACAGAAGGGTAATGCCCCAACAGAGCGTAAGATCCAGAGATTGTTCCGTCGTGAAGAGGTAAGTCGTCTAATTAAAAAATGTAATGACTTTGGTGCCGGCGGTGTATCCGTAGCAATCGGAGAGTTGGCAGATGGTCTTACTGTGGATCTTGATAAAGTTCCTAAGAAATATGCGGGTCTTGACGGTACTGAGCTTGCGATTTCTGAGTCTCAGGAGCGTATGGCAATTGTTGTAGATCCAAAAGATGTAGATAAAATGCTTAGCTTTGCTGAGGAAGAAAACTTAGAGGCAGTTCCAGTGGCTGTTGTAACCAAAGAGCCAAGATTGGTTCTTAAATGGAGAGGAAAGGAAATTGTAAATATTTCCAGAGCGTTCCTTGACACCAACGGTGCACATCAGGAAACTGATGTAACAGTAGAAATGCCTAAGAAAGCAGATAACTATCTGGAAAATGTGGAAGTATCCGATGACTTCAAGGAAGCATTTACCGAGAATTTGAAAGATTTGAATGTATGTTCCAAGAAGGGACTTGTGGAAATGTTTGATAGTTCCATCGGAGCATGCACCGTAGATATGCCTTATGGTGGTAAATATCAGTTGACACCGACTCAGACTATGATCGCAAAACTTCCAGTGTTGGATGGTAAATGTGATACGGTAACAATGATGAGTTATGGCATGGATCCATATTTGATGAGCTGGAGTCCATACCATGGTGCAGAGTACGCAGTACTTTCTTCTGTAGCGAAGATTGTTGCAGCTGGTGGTGACTTTAGTAAGATTCGTTTCACATTCCAGGAGTACTTCAAACGTATGACAGACGATAGCAGTCGTTGGGGCGAGCCAATGGCAGCGCTTCTTGGTGCATATGATGCGCAGATGAAGTTGGGTCTTCCTTCCATCGGTGGTAAGGATAGTATGTCTGGAACATTTAATGATATCGATGTTCCACCTACCCTTTGCTCCTTTGCAGTGGATGTGGCAAAATTGTCAGATGTTATCACACCAGAGTTAAAAGAGGCTGGAAACATTCTTGTTAAATTTGCAATCAAGAAGGACGCTTACGATCTTCCTGATTTCACATATATCATGGATATGTATGCAAAAGTTACTGGCTTGATGCGTGAGGGCGTTGTGAAATCCGCCTATGCACTTTCTGGTAAAGGAACCGCTGAGGCAGTGGCGAAGATGGCATTCGGTAACAAACTTGGTGTTACATTTGAAAATGCAATCGCAGTAAAAGATTATTTCAAACCAGCTTATGGCGATATCGTAGTTGAAATGAGTGCAGCAGACATGAGCAAAGTAGAAGCTCTTGGCGTTGCTTACGAGAAGATTGGACAGGTTGTGGAAGAGGCTGTCTTCACATATGGTGATGCGAAAGTTAGCATGGAAGAGGCTTTGGAAGCTTGGACAGGAACATTGGAGAAAGTATTCCCAACTCGTTCTGGTGTAGAAGATGTGAAGATTGAGACTGGCTTGTACGATACAAAAGAGATTTATGTATGCAAGCACAAAGTGGCAAAACCAAAGGTATTTATCCCAGTATTCCCTGGTACAAACTGTGAGTACGATACTATGCGTGCATTCCAGGCAGCTGGTGCAGATACAGAAAGTATTGTATTTAAGAATATGACAGAGCAGAACATCAAAGACAGTGTAGATGCCTTTGAAAAAGCAATCAATGAGTCTCAGATTTTGATGTTCTCCGGCGGATTTAGTGCTGGTGATGAGCCAGACGGTTCTGCGAAATTCATCACTTCGGTATTCCGAAATGAAAGAATCAAAGAGGCAGTTCATCGTTTGTTGAATGAGAAAGATGGTTTGGTTCTTGGTATCTGTAACGGATTCCAGGCATTGGTAAAACTTGGTCTTGTTCCTTATGGTGAAATCCGTACACAGAAAGATGACTCTCCAACGCTGACAACAAACAGCATCGGACGTCATATCAGTAAATCTGTATATACAAAGGTTGTAACAAACAAATCTCCTTGGTTGCAGAAAGCGGAGCTTGGCGGTGTATATTCCGTACCAGCTTCCCATGGTGAAGGACGTTTCGTGGCTAGCAAAGAGTGGTTGGATAAACTCTTTGAAAATGGCCAGGTGGCAACTCAGTACGTAGATGTAAACGGTAATCCAACCATGGATGAAGACTTCAATCCAAATGGTTCTTACTGTGCAATCGAGGGTATCACAAGTCCAGATGGACGTGTACTTGGTAAGATGGCTCACTCCGAGCGTCGTGGAGACGGAGTAGCTGTGAATATATTCGGAGAGCAGAATCAGCTGATCTTCGAAAGCGGCGTTGAATATTTCCAGTAAGCAACGAGCCGTGCAGAATCGGAAGAAATCCCTATGCGAGCTTGCTCGCAAAAGGGATTTCTTTTGATTCTATACGGCGACTGCCGTGATGATGAGCTTGCGTAAGCAAGCGAAGAATTAGGCTCGTTGCTTACTGGAAGCAGATTGCGCGGAGCTAGAGCCGTGATGATGAGCTTGCGTAAGCAAGCGAAGAATCAGGCTCGTTGCTTACTGGAAGCAGATTGCGCGGAGCAAGTGCATTGAGAAAGGAGAAAAATAATGAACTTATTCAAACATGAACTAACGATTCGTAAAAGACAAACCATGGTAGATATTACACCACAGATTCGCGAGGATATCGAAAAAAGTGGAATTAAAGATGGGATTGTTGTTATATATTGTCCGCACACTACAGCAGGAATTACGATTAATGAAAATGCGGATCCAGATGTGGTACGGGATTTGATTTATGGTTTTGAAAAAGTATATCCAACCATTGACGGCAAATATCGTCACTTTGAGGGGAATTCTCATGCACACATGAAGTCAAGCACCATGGGAGCATCGGCAACGTTGATTATTGCAGATGGCAGACCGATTCTTGGTGTGTGGCAGGATGTGTATTTCTGTGAATTTGATGGACCTAGAAATCGTAGCTATTACGTTAAAGTGATGGAGGGTTGATATCGTGGGCAATGCGTTGAATTTACCGATTATCTTGGCTTCTGGTTCTCCGAGACGGAAGGAACTTCTTGGGATACTGTTTGAAGATTTCGAGGTTATTGTATCGGATTGCGAAGAAGTGGTCACTAGCAATGTTCCGGAAGAAGTGACAAAAGAGTTGGCTTTGCAAAAGGCAGAAGCAGTGGTGAATAGTGAACAAGTGAAGAAGGCTGCACTTGTCATTGGTTCGGATACAGTGGTGAGTATCGATGATAAGATCCTAGGAAAGCCGAAGAATCGTCAAGATGCAATGGATATGATTTGGATGTTGAGTGGAAAAACTCACAAGGTAAGCACTGGGGTGGCTATTCTTATGACAGATTCTCAAGGGAATATCGTAAAAGAAAGAAGTTTTTCGGAAACAACATTGGTGCGAGTGGCGGAGTTGAGCGAACCAGAAGTGAAGGACTATGTAAATAGTGGCGATTGCGATGACAAAGCCGGTAGTTATGGAATTCAAGGTATATTCGCTAAGCATATTGAAGGAATTGAGGGCGACTATAATAATGTAGTTGGTCTTCCTGTGCACCGGTTGTACAAAGAGTGGAAGGATTTTTTGAAAGAAAAAAATTAAGAAAAAGTCCTTGACAAACACAATATTTTTATGTATAATAATGACTGTCGCTGGGAGAAAACGGCGACAGAAAATGCGCGAGTGGCTCAGTTGGTAGAGCACAACCTTGCCAAGGTTGGGGCCGCGGGTTCGAGTCCCGTCTCGCGCTCTATATTAAAAGAAAAGACATTCCTTTAGGAGTGTCTTTTTCTTTTAATCGGGCACTGCTGGTGCCCGTGAAGTCTCGGGACGAGACTTTTTCGAGAGTCTTCGCTCCGCGCAAAAGTCATAAGAAAACGTCAAAAACGGAATGACTTTTTTGTCTAACGTATGTGTTTTTTCGACTAAACGCATAAAAATACTACATTTTTGTTGTTATTTGTGCGTTCAGTCAATTTTTCACATACGTTAGACAGATAAACGCAATGATGACAATTGTTATGATATAATTCCAAACAAGCATATAATATGGGAGGTGCTCTTGCTTACCTTTCTTACGCTGTAAAATAATTTGTAAGAAGTCTAAAAAATAACACGCGGGATTTTGTGGTGATAAGAAAGGTTGGCAATGGCGATGGAGTAATAAAAATATAAAAAAGTTGTTGACATAAGAAGTGCTTTTGTGTATAATAGTTATTGTCGCTGAGAGAAAACGGCGACAAAAAATGCGCGAGTGGCTCAGTTGGTAGAGCACAACCTTGCCAAGGTTGGGGCCGCGGGTTCGAGTCCCGTCTCGCGCTCTATATTAAAAGAAGAAGACATTCCTTTAGGAATGTCTTTTTCTTTTAATCGGGCACCGCCGGTGCCCGTGAAGTCTCGGGACGAGACTTTTTCGAGAGTCTCCGCTCCGCTCCGGTCCGCGCAGAACCAGCGTCCACTGGACGCTGTGCGCCGTCTCGCGCAAAAGGCATAAGAAGAAGGCTGTCCCCAAAAGATGTCTTTTTCTTTTAATCAGGCACCGCCGGTGCTCGTGAAGTCTCGGGACGAGACTTTTTCGAGAGTCTCCGCTCCGGTCCGCGCAGAACCAGCGTCCACTGGACGCTATTTCGTGATTGATTTTAGTTGCGTATGCAAGAAATAGTTGTTATACTGTAGAGAAATACTTTGGGAGGAGAATGGTGATGAATGTTAATAACAAACCGAAAGCTATCATATTAGATTTGGATGGAACTTTGTTACATTCTGACGGTAGTATTTCTGAAAAGACTCTTACCGTTTTACAAGAATGTAAAAACAGAGGAATTGCAATTATTGTGGCTACCGCTAGATTTTGGTTTAAGGCAGAAAGGTTTCTTGATATTATTAAACCGGACTATGCAATATTAGCAGATGGAACACAGATTTATCATAATGGAATCATGATTCATGGATTTTCCATGAATGTTTCCCAAAGCAATGGTATATTACATGAAATATTGCAGAACAACAACGAAAGTGAGTTTGTTGTGAGTACAGGGAAAAAATTGTTGTGCTCAACTTTGGGTATAAACGAAATGTGGCGTCAAACACATGATTTTAAGGAAAAAATAAATGAGCCTGTATATAAAATTGCTGCGATAATGAATTCATATAGTGAGGCTAGCGCCCTTGCAGAAAAATTTTCGTGCCGTTTGTATTCTTATCGTGGTGAAAATTTATATGGTTTTACAGATAAAGAGTCAGGGAAGTATCAATCGGTTTGTGCATTGGGGGAAATTTTAAAGATTGACTTACAGGAAATGATTTCTTTTGGAGATGACAATAATGATTATGAAGTATTAAAATACTGCGGAAAAGGAATTGCGGTATCCAATGCAATTCCAGCCATTAAGGATATTGCCGATGAAGTCACGGAAAGCAATGACAATGACGGAGTTGCAAAATATTTGGAACGCTACTGTTTGTAAAATAACATGCAATAAAAGGGAGTCCTATTTTTATGAGGAATATCTGGGATTGTCTGAACGAATGGATCGGAAACAAAGAAGGGGCGGATTTTTTTAGGGGGTAAACTGGTGATAAGAGTGTGTTATTCGTGGCGCATAATCTTGTGAAAAATACACGTTGGTGTTGTCGTTTTTGTGTAAAAATTTCTTTCCATTCCTTTGTAAAAATGCTATACTATAAGTAGTGTTTTTTTGACACAATCTAGCAGTAATATTGTAGATGAAAAATGTCGATATACATTAGGGAGATTTTAAATATAAACACGATATGAGAAAGGAATATAGATATGAAAAAGATGAAAGCGATGAAGAACAAAATGAAGTTCCGATACCTGGTTTTGGTATTTGTGATGGTGTTTGTGGGAGTGTGTAGTTATCTGGGATATTCCTCAGATGCAGCGGAGGGACTGTATCTAACCTGTGATGGATATGAGCTGAATTCTGCCACCGCATATCAGATGAAAAACAAGCAAATTACATTGATTCTTGGTTCAGAAGAAGATCCGATTTATGCGGACAAAGATAAATATGAAGTACGATGGAGTATTGAGACGGGAAAGGATATCGCGGAGATTGCAGAAGGTAGTGAACAGATTTATGGAATTGTTTCGGCAAAGTCTCCAGGTGAGGTTACCGTGCTGGCTACGGTATACAATAAGGTCGGTGACCAGATTGGTACGACAGTAGGTAGTGTAACATGTAAGATTCAGGTAGTATTTGCCATTGATACATCTACCGATGATAATGTATTTAAATATCCATATTCTGATTCAACAGATAAGGCGATTTTCCTTCGTACTGGAGATGAGCCAGTTCCTCTTTCTTTGAACTACGGTGATTCAAAGGATGCACAGTGGACCATCGCCAATACGGAGGTGGCAGAAGTTTCCGACGAAGGTGTTGTGACAGCCACTGGAGCGGGTTCCACGAAGATTACGTCAACTTATACACCACCAGACAGTCCGGACACCACCTATACAACCACCATCGATGTATATGTATATCCGAACGTAAGTGACGTGGATTCCAATTATCAGAAAAATATTGCCTTTGGAATGGATACGGGTGGAGTGATTTATACCGATACGAACTTTGAAAACAGTTTTGAGTCCATTCAGCGAAAAATGGCATGGGTCATTAAGAAAGATGACGGTAATGGTGGAGAGTATGTGGTTGCAGATTCTCTTGGAACAACCTCTGACTTGATTGATATTTCAGCGGTGTCCAGCCGTTCGAACCAGTTGAAAGTAGATGCCAAAGCGGGTAAATATTATGTATATTTCTATCCGAAAAATGCATATGAAAGCGAAGCGAAGCACATTAGCGAAGAAGTGTTTGCGCCGACGGTATTGACACTTTCGGTGTATGCGAATTTTGATGACTATCAGGAAACCATTCCGATTGGTTCTACATATGATATTGCAGAAGCATTCAACTTGACTGTAGATGAATTTGCACAGTATTTTAATGTGACATTGACATCCAATGCGGGTAATGCAAGCAACTATGCGACTTTAAGTAACAGCAATAGTGTTGTGACTGCGATACGAAAGAATGAAGGAAAGACAACTATTGTTAATGCAAATGTTAGGGTAAAAGATGCATATCGACATGTGATTGCGGAATTGTTGAATCCAAACAAAGTGGATTTGGCTAGTCGAATTCAGTTTGATGTTGAATTGACGATTGCGGATGTATTTAGTTTGGATCAGACGTACATGACTATGTATGCAGGTGCGACGATTAATCTGAATGCATACTTTAACTCGGAAAATATTGCGGCAACAAATATTAGCTGGTCTTCGAGTAATGAAGATTATGCAACAGTAAGTGCTACCGGTACGGTAGAGGCTGTGAAGGTGACGACAGAAGATGTTGTGATTACAGCGAAGTATAACAATACGGATGGGGCGGAGTTTGTTGCTACATGCCAGGTAAAAATTATTCAGACAGCAGATAATCTGGAGATTTCCCAGAAAGAAGCGGAGATGAATGTAGGCGATAGCATTGTACTTAGTGTAACTGCCAATCCGGAAGTGGCATATCCACCATATCAATGGTATATTTCCGATGAGGACTGTTTGTCATTGACATTGACAGCAGATAATAAGACGGCAACAATTACAGCTAAAAAAGTACCGGCGGAGGGAAAAACGGTTACTGTTACGGTGACCAATCCACTGAATAAAAAATCACAGGTTTGTAATGTTACCATCAATGCACCTTACGAAAGTTTGGACTTGACGGAAGACAGTGTAACTTTGAAGTCTGGTGCGACACATCAGTTGCGTTATAATTACAAACCGAACAACGTAACACAGACTGAATTAACATGGAAGTCCCTTGATACAAGCATTGTTACAGTAGATGAATACGGTACGTTGACGGCGAAAGCACCGGGTATGACATACATCATGGTATCACCAACATACAATCCAAATGGAGTGTATGCTCAGTGTGCGGTAACGGTATTGTCGGGATGTGAATCCATGGAGCTTTCGGAAAAACAAATAACATTGGATGTTGACGATGAGCGTATTATCAAGGTGACGCTGGAACCAATAGGATGTACTACTACATTGGAGTGGAGTGTAACGGATGAGTCAGTGGCAAGTGTCACATACGATGAAGATACCAATCAGGCAACGATCAAAGGTAAGAAGGCAGGAAAGGCAATTGTATTTGTGAAATCCGAAGATGGTCCTTCAGCACAGATTGATATTACCGTATTGCAGCCATGTCTGGAACTTTCCTTCTCTCCACAGAAGTATGAAATGAAAGCAGGGGAAACGTATACACCAGGTTTGGTAAAGACACCAGAAGATACGACAGATGAGATTACATGGACGACCTATGATTCGGCAGTTGCTACTGTAGATGCCAATGGTTTGATTACAGCGGTGAAGACGGGTACTACATTTATTCAGGCAACATCTACATCTGGTCGTGTGGCAGTAGTTCAGATTAGTGTAAAAGAAGGAATTACTTCTGTTTCTTTGAAGCCAGAGGAGACAGAGATTGAAGTAGGGCAGACGATTACGTTAGCACCTGAGTTTACTCCAGTTGTTGCATACGATAAGAGTATGACATGGACAGTGGCAGATTCCTCTGTGGTAAAGATCGAGCCAGAGGGAGATTCCAATGTAAAAGTAACCGGTCTCGTGGGCGGTGTTACATTGATTAAAGGTGTTGCAAACGATGGTGGACAAGTGGTGAGTTGTTTGGTTAAAGTAAAAGAAAAATCAACGGCTGTTACCGTAAATCCAACATCAAAATATTTGCAAAAAGGAAAGTCCTTTACAATTAAAGCCACCGTTACGTCCGAGACTGCTACGGATAAGTCCGTGAAATGGTCCTCTTCCAAGAAGAAGGTAGCAACGGTTTCTTCTAAGGGAGTGGTAAAAGGAAAGAAAATAGGTACCGCTTATATCACAGCAACAGCAAACGATGGTTCGGGAGCTTCTGCAAGATGTAAGGTAATGGTAGTAAGAAAAGTTACCAGCATCAAGTTGAATAAATACAAAGCAAAAGTGCTGGTAGGGGATACACATAAATTGAAGGCAACAATCAAGCCTAAGAATGCTACAGTAAAAGGAATTGCATGGAGTTCCAGCGACAATTCCATTGCTACTGTAGACTCGTCGGGACGTATTCATGGTATCGCGGCAGGTCTGGTGAAGATTCGTGCAAAAGCCAAGGATGGTTCCGGAAAAACAGCAGTTTGTCTTGTGACGGTTACCGATCCAGTACCAGCAACTGGTGTAGATGTTACAAACAATGATATTATTGTAGCGAAGGGACGCCAGATTCAGTCTGGAATCCGTATCGCACCGGCAAACTCTACGGATAAGATCAAATATTTCTCAGACAATAAAAAGGTAGCTAAGATTAACAAACGCGGAAAAATCTATGCAAAGAAAGTTGGACAAGCAACCGTGTATGGAGAGACTTCCAATGGACAGATGGGATATGCTGATGTTCTGGTTGTTGCAATGAATCGCAAGAGATTGACATTGCGTACTTATGACACAGAAATTCTTCGTGTGGATGAAATCAGTAAGGGTGTCACATGGTATTCCAAAAATCCATTAATTGCATCCGTGGATCAGAACGGTAAAGTTGTGGGAAGACGTAGAGGAACAACAAGAATATATGCGAAAGTGCGAGGTCTGCGACTTTCTTGTAAAGTGACCGTAACTGGATTGAATTAAGAGGGAGGATTACAGTTGCTGGCAAATTTACATGTCAAGAATTTTGCAATTATCGATGAAATCGATGTTGACTTTGGAAAACATTTAAATATTCTTACGGGAGAAACAGGTGCTGGAAAATCTATTCTGGTAGGCTCCATTGGCATTGCGCTGGGAGCCCGAGTTTCTTCGGAGATGATTGGAAACCATGGAGACCACGCCATGGTGGAGCTGGTGTTTCAGATTGAGGATGAAGAAACATTGACGGCATTGCGAGAGCTAGACATTGAGCCGGAAGAAGGACAAGTTGTGGTGTCTCGTAAGATTACCGAGAATCGAAGTATTAATAAGATCAATGGAGAAAGCGTTCCAGTAAGTGTGATTAAGAAAGTTTCAGCACTTTGTATGGATATTCACGGACAGCATGAACATCAATCGTTGATTCATAAGGAATATCACATGGAAGTGTTGGATAAATATGCGGGAGCGAAAGTTACAGAACTGAAAGAACAGATTGCGGAGAAATGCAGAGAGTACCAGGGGTTGCTTCGGGAGATGAATCAAGAAAACTCATCTGCGGAGGAACGGGCGCGGGAACTATCTTTTTTGCAATATGAAAAGAAGGAAATCGAAGAAGCAAAGCTTCGTCCGGGAGAGGAAGAGGAACTGGAGGAGCAGGTGCGAAAGTTGTCCAACGCCTCGTCTATCGTTGAGAATCTCAGTCGTGTGTATGAATTGACGGGAGATAGGATGAATGGTGCGGCATCAGGGGTAAGTCAGGCGCTTCGTGAGATTGCGGATGTCGCCGACTTGGACGAACAACTTAGTTCCATGCAAAGCGAGTTAATGGATATTGAAAATCTGTTGGCAGACTTTAATCGTGGAGTTTCCGAGTATATGCAAGACTTTTCCTTTGATGAGTCAGAACTTCACCAATTGGAGTCAAGATTGGATCTGATTCGAAACTGTCAAAGTAAGTACGGAAAAACCTATGAGGACATTATGGAACATTTGCAGGAGATTAGCGAAAAGATTGAACGCTTTTCGGACTACGAAGAGTTCTTGCGAAATTGTCATGAAAAAAAGGCGGCGATGGAAGGCGTGCTTACAGAATTGTGTGATCAGTTGACGGTCCTTCGTAAGGAAGCAGCCGGGAAACTAGAACAGAGCATTGCCGAAGCGTTAGAGGATTTGAACTTTGAGAGAGCTCGTTTCCAGATTCGCATCGAACCCCTTTCGGAGTATACCACAAAGGGAAGGGATGATGTTGAGTTTCTCATCGCCACAAACCCGGGAACGGAATTGTACCCATTGGGAAAAGTGGCTTCAGGAGGAGAATTGTCTCGTGTTATGTTGGCAATCAAGTCCGTCTTTGCAGACGTAGATCGTATTGATACATTGATCTTTGATGAGATTGATGTGGGAATTAGTGGACGTACTGCACAGAAAGTTTCTGAGAAAATGGCGATATTGGGAACCGATCACCAGATTATCTGTATTACACATCTGGCGCAGATTGCGGCTATGGCAGATACCCATTTTGTTATTGAAAAGATATCTTCGGAGGAGGAAACACGGACGAACATTCGGCCACTGACGATGGATGAATCCGAAGAAGAACTTGCTCGTATTCTTGGTGGTGTCGAGATTACAGAAGCAGTACTTGCCAATGCAAAAGAGATGAAAGAATTGGCAAATAAGCAAAAACAATACTTATAAAATACAAATGAAGTGGTAATACTTTCTATATGTAATACAAGCAAGTTTGGAACTACCAGGATATGGTGGAATCAAACTTGTTTGAATGAATGGAGGAATTACCATGAAAAGAACATATCGCAAAGTTCTCATTGTGATTTTGGCACTGGATCTGTGTCTTATCGGCTGGCTTTCTATAAGAAACATATCCAATCAAATTCCAAATACAATGCTTACTTATGTGGGGAAAGAAGAAAAGTTATTTTCTGGGCTTCCCGTGTCGGTGGAGCAAGATGAAACGGTGGAGGCGTTGAACTTGACAGGGGTGGAAAAGACAACGCTAACATCAAAAGAAAAAGGTGTATATTCCGTGGAAGTCAAACTTTTTGGGATATTTCCTTTGAAGTCCATCCATGTGAAAGTAGTGGATGAAGTGCATCTTGCACCTTCTGGCGAGCCCATCGGAATCTACGTGGAGACCAATGGATTGCTCGTGTTAGGAACAGCTAGTGTAGAAGCAAAAGATGGGATGGTGTATGACCCAGCTACGAACATAGTCCAGAGTGGGGATTACATTTTAAAAATGAATGGCAAGGCAGTGAAAACCATAAAAGAGTTTAACGAAGCGATTCAAGAATCAAGAGACAAAAAAATGGTGATTCGAATTCGGCGACATGGGCAAGAGACAGATGTTTCGTTGAAGCCAGTGGAAGTACGAGATGGCACATATAAGCTTGGGATATGGGTGCGAGAGGATACGCAAGGGATTGGAACAATGACTTATGTAAGTAGGGCGGGAGAATTCGGTGCCCTTGGTCATGGCATAACAGATGCAGATACTGGCACGCTGATGAATCTCAGTGGTGGGGAGTTGTTCAATACGGAGATTCTAGACATTATTAAGGGGCAACGTGGAACGCCGGGAGAGTTAGAAGGGTATATTAATATGGTGGCGGACAATTGCATTGGAACCATAAAAATAAATACGAACTTGGGGATTTTTGGTCAACTTTCCAAGGAATATCGAAAGGAAGAAAAGCTAGATTTTGTGTCGATAGGATTAAAGCAGGATGTCAAGGAAGGAGCAGCTGTAATTTACTCCAATATCGAAGGTAAAGTGAATGAATATGAGATAGATGTGGAGAAGATCAATCGCAATAGTACGGACAATAAGGGAATGGTGATCCATGTGACGGATGAGAAGTTGTTGAAATTAACAGGAGGAATCGTGCAGGGGATGAGCGGAAGTCCGATTATTCAAGAGGGAAAGTTAGTAGGTGCCGTGACACATGTGTTGGTGAATGATCCGACCAGGGGGTATGGAATTTTTATCGAAAATATGCTGGAGCACTAATAATCAACGAGAAGGGAATAAATAATTTCTGAACGAAGAAAATATGGATTGATAGATCTGTGTTATAGAAACAGGCGTGTTCAAAAGTTTTGAATATGTCTGTTCTATTTCGAACGAATATATGACTAAAAGTTATATGGTATACAAAAATCTGGCTGGAAAAATATGCGGTTAACGCAAAAACTCCATTGAAAAAGTTGTGTGAAGTATGCGTTGCGGAAGGCATTATCTATCAAGATGGAAATATAAAGTCACCAACGACATGCATAAAGCGGAAGAACATTTGACAAGTGAGCCATTATAGGAGGAGTGATAAGGAATGGAATGGAATTCACAATTATATGATAACAAGCACGATTTCGTGGCAGAATATGGAAAAGGGTTATTCGAGTTTCTACCAAAGAATGATGAGCAGGCAATCTTGGATTTGGGGTGTGGGACAGGTACTCTCACAGCACAATTAACAAGGTTTGGGAAAAAAGTCATAGGTGTGGATAGTTCGCAGAATATGATAGATAAAGCCCAAAAACAGTTTAATAATATTGAATTTAGGGTATGTGATGCACTTGCTTTACCTTTTGAAAAAGAATTTGATATTGTTTTTTCAAATGCTGTATTTCATTGGATAAATGACCATAATATTTTGTTAAAAAACATACATAAAGCATTGAAACCTCAAGGAGTATTGGTGTGTGAGTTTGGTGCTGGTGGCAATATTGCAACTATTGAAAATGCTTTTGAAAAGGCTTGCAAAGATTTAGGGTACGATTATAAACCTAAATTCAATTTTCCTACGGCTGAGAACTTTGGTAAATTGTTAGAGAACAACGGATTTGTAATTGATAGAATTTATGATTTTGATAGACCTACAGTATTAAAAGATAATGAAGCAGGATTGGTTAATTTTATGAAGCAGTTCTTTGCTTCTGAATTGGCATTAATGCCTGAACATGTCCAAGCTATGATTTTCAAAGCGGTTGAGGAATTATCAAGAGACAATCTTTGGAATGGAGAGGAATGGGTAGCTGATTATCGAAGATTAAGAGCAATTGCACATATCTAAATGAATTCAAATGAATCAGAGATTACAACATGTTGTAGTCAAAAAATCTGTTTTTCAATGAATTGACAAATGAAAATCGTAGAATTATAATATTTATAAGAATACTTGTACAAAGGAGAGTTGTCTATGGAAATGAAAAATGGTGTACAATCGGTAAAGGTAGTCCCAGGCAGAAGAATCGTTGTTTCTGTAGGAGTTGGGAAAACAAGTGTTGAAGAGTTGAAAAGGCTCACACAGACTGTTTTGAATAGTGCGAGAAGTTGGAAACAGTCGGGATGGGCATATGTTGCGGATTGTTCTCAAGTAGCTCCGTTGACTCCGGCTGAGGCTGGAGAATTGGTTGTTATGACCAAAAGATTGAAAGATGCCGGATGCAAGGCTTTGGGATTCGCAGAAGGAAGGTCCGTTATGTTAAAAATCCAGGCTCAGAAAAACACTGAGCGTTCGGAAACGGGTATTGCAGAAGGACATTTTGCGACGGTAGAAGAAGCGTTGGATTGGTTGCAAAAAGAAATTAATATATAATGTGAAGGTAGAAATTGAAATGGAAGCAGCGGCGTTGTAAGAAATTGCCGTTGCTTCTTTGTGTTTAGCATGATAAAATGGATAATATATTATCTGTAAAAAAGGGGGCATAACGATGGAAAACCACTTTCAATGGCAAACACCGGAGGAAATGGACCAGCAGATAGCAGAGCGTGTGCGAGGACTTCGAAAGCGAAGAAAAATTTCACAAGAAGAATTAAGTAAACAAAGTGGTGTTAGTTACGGTTCCATTAAGCGATTTGAAAGGACAGGGATGATATCGTTGTTGTCATTAACAAAGATTGCCATTGCCCTTGGTTGCAAGGAAGAGATTACGGAGATGTTTACCGATATTGCCTATGGAAGTCTTCAGGAGGTAATCAATGAGAGAAGATAAGGTGTTAAGCGTGTTTTATGGGGAACAACTAGTTGGAAGATTGGCGATGACAAAAGATGGAAAAGTTGCTTTTGAGTACGAGGACACGTGGATCGAACGTGGTTTTTCCATCAGCCCCTTTTCCTTACCACTAGAAAAGAAAGTATATATTCCTACCAAATCTTATTTTGGCGGTCTTTTTGGCGTGTTTGCTGATAGCTTGCCGGATGCCTGGGGAAATGTGCTCTTGAATCGCGTGCTACGGAAAAATGGTGTCAAGCCAGACCAGATAACACCACTGGATCGTTTGGCGTTTGTGGGAACATCTGGGATGGGAGCTTTGACGTATCAGCCGAAGATGGGAATGGATGAATCGGTGAGTGGGGTGGATTATGATGTTTTGGCGCGAGAGTGTCAGAAAATACTACAGTCCCAAGAATCCGTGCGACTGGATGATCTATACCGTCTTGGAGGTACCAGTGGTGGTGCCAAACCAAAGATCATGACAGAGGTGGACGGAGAGGACTGGATTATCATAGTTTGATGAAATTGACGAAAATCCTTACAAGGGATTGCAAAGTGGATGTTGAAAATATGTTTCTGCGTATGTGCTTTAATGTATTTGCACACAATCGAGATGATCATTCGAAAAACTTTAGTTTTATATATGACGATAAAGAAAAAATGTGGCGGTTGAGCCCGGCATATGACCTCACATATAGCACTACGTATTTTGGCGAACACACGACCACAGTGGATGGCAATGGTGCCAATCCTGGAGAAAAGGAATTGTTAAAGGTGGGAATGGCAGCAGGAATGACCAAGAACCGATGTGACCTATTGATGGAGGAAGTATGAGAGAAGGTAAATCGTATGTTGAAGGAATATTTGTAAATATCGTAAGAATTTTGTAAGAATTCCATTGACTTTTTTACAAGATTTATGATTTATAGTATGGATGTATTCAAGAAAAGGTAGCGATGGAGGAAGAAAAATGGAGCAGGCACAAATATTGATTGTGGACGATGATAAGGAAATTGTGGAGGCGATTGCAAAATATCTGGAGATGGAAGGGTATGGAATTCGAAAAGCATATGATGGCATGCAGGCGTTGGACATCATGATGCAGGAGAAGATTCACCTTGTACTTCTGGATATTATGATGCCGAAGCTGGATGGGTTGTCCGCTACAATGAAAATTCGAGAAGAGAAAAATATCCCGATTATTTTGCTGTCTGCAAAATCCGAAGAGAGTGATAAGATTCTCGGGCTGACCATGGGAGCCGATGATTATATCACAAAGCCATTTTCGCCGCCAGAGCTGATGGCGCGAGTGAAATCGCAGCTGCGTCGCTATATGAAGCTGGGAGATTGCAATGGGAATTATGCCAAGGATAGTGTCGAGATTGGAGGATTGTCATTGCAGACAAATGAGAAGCAGCTTTTGGTGGATGGTGAGGCAGTGCATTTGACTGCGAAGGAATACAAAATTGTGAAACTGTTAATGGAGCATCCCGGTCGGGTATTTTCGGCGGAAGAAATCTATGAACGTGTTTGGGAAGAAGATGCCTATGCGGTGGAAAATACAGTAATGGTACATATTCGTCGCATTCGTGAGAAAATCGAAATTAACCCGCGGGAACCAAGATATTTAAAGGTGGTATGGGGAATTGGTTACAAAATTGAAAAACAAGTGTGAGCGTATATGGGAGAAAAAGCGGAATCGAGTAATGATAATACTGGGAATGGTTGTGTTTGCTTTCGTATTGTCTTTGGGAGCACAGACGTTACTGTGTTCTCTGGATTTTAATCACAGATTGTCCATGTTGCGCGGAGTATCCTATGTGGATTCGCCTATGCATGAACAGGATTTGTGTAAGACATTGTGTGATTTGAAGTGGAATCTGCTTGGAGAATCGGAAGAAGGGCTAGAGAAGGATAATTACGACATTGTTCCTTACTATGAATACATTGCATTTCAAGGGGAGGAGCTGTATCAACATGAAACTAATATTTCGGAAGCGTTGCAGGAAGGAACATCGCAAATTCTTGATATGAATGCAATTCGTCAGCTTTGTGAGTATTATTATGTTTGGGATGGCGAAAAATGGATGCTAAATGAAGAATGGTCCTATCTATTGCCAGAGTATATGGAGGGAATGGAAATTGCCGAGGCCCATACGCGATTGGTAATTGGATACACATCAGAGATGTTGCAAGCAGGAGAAAAGCGTCTGGAGGAATGGCGAAAAGATGTGATAAATGGCTTGATCCTTACAGCAATTGGATTGCTCGGATGCATTGTTTTATTTGGTATACTTGTGTTTGGTAGTGGTAAAAATCGCAACAAAAAAGCGTATTGGGATGTGACTTTTCTAGGGTTTGGGGCAGGAGTCTGGGGAATTTGTTATTGTTTGCTTGCTTGGAGTGCATGGGAATGGGAATTTTGGGACATCACACAGCACACGACGGAGAGTGTACTTGCAGTCATAAGTATTATGGTTGTTCTTCTTTGCGGATACGTGTTGGGGCGCGAAATAATCCTGTTTGTATGGATGGATTCACAACAGAGGAATTTGTCTGAAAAATTCTGGGTGAACAAAATTGTGAAGGGATTGCAATTTGGTTTGCAATCTCTGAAGAATCGGGTGACAGGAGCGTACTATTATGAAAAGGGGCTTGCCAAATGCCAGCAAATGCGTCAGAAGTTTACGTTTATGTTGGCGGGAGTAATGTGCATCGCGGCTTTTGAGGGGGCTGTGTTGGTGGCTGGAATTTTATATTACACTTTTACGCCAGAAACAGATATGTTTGCTTTCTTTCTCACCATATTTTTTGTGTTCTTTTATGGAATGGAAGGAATCGTTATTTATCGCTGGTTCAAGCAAGGAACCAATATGCTATTTACAGAATACGACAAGCTGATGAATCAGTTGGAATGTTTGGTACGGGGGGAGTTCGAGAACGAGGCGTTGTTGCCAGAGACCTCTGTATTGGCAGAAGAATCCAAGAAACTTACTTTGATCGGTGAGCAGATGAGTGAAAATGTGCAAAAGCAGATTCAGGCAGAGCGAATGAAAATTGACCTGATTACCAATGTGTCTCACGACTTGAAGACGCCATTGACTTCGGTAATTAGCTATCTGGATTTGTTATCAAAGGAAGAACTTTCGCCAGTGGCAAAGGATTATGTGGATGTATTGCAAAATAAGTCCGGGCGTTTGAAAAAAATGATTGAAGATGTGTTTGAACTGACGAAAGCATCCAGTCGTAGTTTGCCATTAAATAAAGAGCGAGTGAATGTGAAGAAGCTTTTGTTGCAGACTCTTGCAGATATGCAGCAGGAGATGGAGAAAGCGCCGGTAAAGGTAGTGGAAGATGTGCCAGAGGAAACCGCATTTCTCTACAGCGATGGACAGAAGCTGTATCGAATTCTTCAGAATCTTTTGGAAAATGCATTGCGCTATGCTATGCCGGAGACGCGGATTTATGTCACACTAAAGGTGGAAGGAAAGCAGGCAAAGATCATTGTGAAAAATGTTTCTGCCTACGAGATGGATTTTACGGAAGAAGAGGTGCTTGGTCGATTCTTCCGAGGAGATAAAGCAAGAACTACCGACGGCAGTGGGTTGGGGCTTGCTATAGCCAAAGAATTTACAGAAGTTTGTGGCGGAACACTTGGGTTGACCATCGATGGTGATGTGTTCAGCGTGGAAGTTGCATTTCCGTTGCAAGAGGAAAAGGAGCAAGAGTAAAATGAACGTTCAAGAGATGTTGTATACACAGTTAGCAAAGGATTTTAGTGTCACCAGAGAGGATTTGTTGGCAGGAAAGAATCTGTTTGTAAAGAAAGCTTATAAGGATGGTAGACGAATTTACAAAAGTGATGGTTGTAAGTTAAATATTTTGTCCATCAACGGCATGACAGTTATGTGTAGCGAAGACGAAGAATTGCTGGCATGGCTGGAAAAAGAATTTGCAGATTCACCTGGGGAGTGGATCTGCGAAGCTGGGAAATTGCGAAAGATTGACCGCAAGCTGGAAGAATTGGGACATGCGATTGTGTATACACATCCTTTCTTTATACCGGCACGTCAAGTGGAGTTGCAAAAACCGGACGCAGACATTTGCTGGTATGAGCAGGACGAGATTTTTCGATTTCAGGGAGATACAAGGTTTACAAAAGCATTGGAGTTCAACGAACAACGCCCAGATATGTTGGCAGTGACCGCTGAAAAGGATGGTGAGATTCTTGGTATGGCGGCTTGTAGTGCTGACAGCCCAACGGCATGGCAGATTGGAATCGATGTGGTGCCACAGGCAAGGCGGCAGGGCATCGCATCTTATCTGACCTGGTGCTTGAGAGAGGAAATCTTAAAGCGAGGAATCCTTCCTTTTTATGGCACAGGTTCTTCCCACATACAATCCAAGCGCGTGGCGTATAATGCTGGATTTGTGCCAGGATGGTGGGAACTGTATAGTGGGGAGATGGAATTAACATATTGACAAATATCAATCTATCCTTTACAATAACACATAGATAAACTTCAATCTATAGGAGGTGCTAGAATGGACCAGCGAAAGACAGCACTGATGTTCAAAGCCTTTTGCGATGAGAATCGCTTGCAGATCCTGCAGTTATTACGTAATGGCGAGAAATGTGCCTGCAGAATCTTAGAAGCGATGCAGATTACCCAGCCTACCTTGTCTCATCACATGAAAATTTTATGTGATGCAGGAATTGTGGCAGGGAGAAAAGAAGGAAAGTGGATGTATTATTCCATTTTGACAGAAGGATTGGATGACGTCATTGATTATGTGACGCAGTTAAAAAAACAAGTAAATGAAGGAGGAGAAGATTGTGAATCATGTGGAAAAAGCTGAGGCATATTTCAGCAATAATTTTAATTGTTCTCAGGCGGTGTTTACCACCTTTGCAACAGAGTTAGGCATGGAAGAGGAAGTTGCGTTGAAAGTGGCAACTCAATTTGGTGGCGGTGCCAGAAAAGGAGAAATGTGTGGCGCGGTTTCTGGTGCGTTAATGGTGTTAGGATTAAAGTATGGTCATTGTCATGCCGAATCTCAAGAGGAAAAGTCAAAAGCCTATGCCATCTCGGAGGACTTTATGAATCGCTTTATCGCGAAGAATGGAACCGTTGTGTGCAGAGAGCTCTTAGGATATGATCTTACGAAACCAGAAGATATGGCAAAGATAGCGGAGCTTGGATTATTCAAAACCACCTGTCCAGAGATGATACGCTGTGCGACACAAATCGTAGAAGATATGATGGCGGAAATCGATGCATAAGAGGGAGAAAGAAAATGTCGAACATATGGAACTTTATACAAAATGAAATTCTAGGAATGAAATGGCTCAATCGATTAGTGGGAAATGGGCTAGAGTTGCTAGGATTGGATACTAGTAGTAGAATCGGTGGCAGCATCCAGTTTTTTATTTATGATGTCATTAAAATTATGATATTGCTGGGAGTGCTCATTTTTGTTCTTGCCTATATTCAGAGCTATTTCCCACCGGAACGAGCAAAAGAAATCATCGGTAAATGGAAGGGCATTCGAGCCAATATTGTGGCAGCACTTGTGGGAACGGTGACACCGTTTTGTTCCTGTTCCTCCATTCCGCTTTTTATTGGATTTACCAATGTAGGGTTGCCGTTGGGAGTTACTTTTTCATTCTTGATTTCCTCGCCAATGGTGGACCTCGGCTCCTTGCTGCTTCTGATGAGTATCTTTGGCTGGAAAATTGCAGTGGTATATGTGATTGTGGGCTTGATTGTTGCCGTTGTAGGCGGAACCGTCATTGAAAAACTTCATCTGGAAGATCAAGTGCAAGAAGTCGTGACCCAAGGAAAAGTGACAGACATTCCGCAGGAAATGTTAACAAAGAAAGATCGAGTAAAATATGCCATAAATGATGTGAAGTTGACAGCAAAGGCGGTAGCGCCTTATGTGCTCTTAGGCGTAGGAATCGGAGCTATCATCCATAACTGGATTCCAGAGTCGTGGATCATTCAGATACTGGGAACTGGAAATCCATTTGGTGTTATTCTTGCTGTCGTAGCGGGAATTCCGATGTATGCTGATATGTTTGGGTGTATTGCTATTTCCGAAGCATTGCTTGCCAAGGGAGCACAGCTTGGTGTGGTGCTTGCTTTTATGATGGGAGTTACCACGCTTTCGTTGCCATCCATGATTATGCTTAAAAAGGCAATCAAGATAAAGTTGCTTGCCATTTTTGTTGGAATCTGTACAGTGGGGATTATCCTTGTGGGATATTTCTTTAATGCGATACAAGGAATGTTGATGTAGGGGGGAGTAAGATGAAAAAAGTTGCATTTGTATGTGTTCATAATTCCTGCCGAAGTCAGATGGCGGAGGCGCTTGGAAAGAAGCTGGCAGGGGATGTATTTGAAAGTTATTCTGCCGGGACAGAAGTGAAGCCGCAGATCAATTCCGATGCGGTTCGTATGATGAAGAAGTTACATGATATCGATATGGAGCAGACCCAATATAGTAAATTTCTTTCTGATATTCCAAAGCCAGATGTGGTGATTCAGATGGGATGCAATGTTCAGTGTCCCATTCTTCCAGGACAATACACCGAAAACTGGGGTCTGGAAGATCCGACTGGACAGGATGATGAAGTATTTGAGGAGACAATTCGGAAAATCCAGGAAAATGTGTTGCGCCTGCGGGAGATGTTGGCGAAAGGCAAGGAGGAGGCGCTATGAAGATTCGACGGGCAAAAAAGCTCGATATGGATGGAATCAATAAGTTGCTGAACCAAGTGCTTATGGTGCACCATAATGGCAGACCAGATTTGTTCAAAAGCAACACAAAAAAGTATACCGATGAGGAATTGGCGTGGATTATTTTAGATGATGAGAAGCCGATTTTTGTGGCGGTGGATGATGCCGATAACGTACTAGGCTATGCCTTTTGCATTCTCCAACAACATATGGATAACAATATTCTCACAGATGTAAAGACTTTATACATCGATGATTTGTGCGTGGATGAAGAGAAACGAGGAATGCACATTGGAAAGCAGTTATATGAATATGTGGTGGCGTTTGCCAGAGAGTGCGGGTGTTATAACTTGACACTGAATGTGTGGTCATGCAATGAAAGTGCCATGAAATTTTATGAGAAATGTGGCTTAGTTCCGCAGAAGATTGGTATGGAAAAAGTTCTGTGATCGGTGTATATGATTCGGAATATTTTATATCATAAAAAACTGATTGGACAATTTGCTTCGGATGGAGTATACTATAGGTAATTTATATTTTTAGGAGGTATCTTATGGGAAATCCAACATTAAGAAAAAGCTTGAGCGTTGCATTGGCATGTTCACTTCTTGTTTCAGGATCGATGTATCAGCCAGAAGTAGCAGATGCAGCTAAGAAAGCAACACTCAAAACAAAGAAAATTAGCATTCGCGTAGGCGAAAAGAAAAAAATTCAGATTAAGGCAAAGAAGGCAAAAGCCAAGTATACGTTCACTTCTTCTAAGAAAAAGGTTGCCAGCGTTGATAAAAAAGGTATGGTAACAGCTAAGAAAAAGGGAACAGCGAAGATTACAGTAAAAGAAAAATTAGGTAAAAAAGTTCGCAAGCTTGGTAAAGTAACGGTTGTTGTTAAAGCTAAAAAAGTTTCTGCAACAAAAGCACCAGCAGTGAGCGAGGCACCACAGCAGAGTAGTGCACCAGTTGAAACACAAGCGCCTGTAACAGCAGCACCAACCGTTGAACCAACGGTAGCACCAACGGAAGCGCCAACACCAGAGCCAACGGTTGTTCCATGGTTGCAGTATCCATTGGAGAATGGTTATCATCCAACAGAAACACAGTATACAACCATGGTTGCAGATTCTTTGGTAAGTACAGGAAATAATGCAAGAATCAAAGCAGTAATCGAGAAAGCAAGAAGAGGCGAAGATGTTACACTTGCTTATATCGGTGGTTCGGTTACAGAAGGAGCGGGAGCGGAGCCAAATGAAAAGTGTTATGCGGAGTTGTCTTGTACGGAATTTGCGAAAGCATTTGGTACCGGTGACAATGTTCACTTTGTAAATGGTGGAATGAGTGGTACACCTTCTGCGCTTGGTATCATTCGATATGAGAAAGATATCCTTGGACAGATGGCAGCTGGTACAACACCAGACGTGCTCTTCATCGAGTTTGCTGTAAATGACCATGATGAGTGTACATCTGGCGGTGGATATGAAGGACTTATTCGTCGTACATTGGCTACTGGTGGAGCCGTTGTATTGATTTTCTCTGTATTTAGAAATAACGATAATAAAGAAGCTACATACATTCCATATGGTGAGCACTATGACATACCAATGATTAGTATGAAGCAGGCGATTAGTACAGTGATCGATGAAGATGATGATTTCCGTGAGTGGTATTTTTCAGATCAGTATCATCCAAACAATGGTGGTTACAGATTGACGGTAGACTGTATTATGAACTACTTCCGTGCAGTGGATGCAGAGGAAGCAGAAGCAGATAATATTACAGATGTTTCAGCATTTACACCATACAATACAGATGCATACCAGAATACAGTAATGGTTGGACCAGCAACAATCGAGACACTTTTGGCGCAGGAAAATCCAGCAATTACAAGCTTTAATGTAGGAGGATTTACACAGACAGACAATCAGACAGGTGTATACTTGTATGATGAAACAAGACATAAATTCCCACAGAACTGGATGCATACAGCAAATAGCGGTAGCGATTCATTCCGAGCTACGATTAACTGTAAAAATCTTTTGTTGGTTTACAAGCGTTCCAACAATGCAAATACTGGAACAGCAGAGCTTTATATCGATGGTGAGTTAAAGCAAACATTGCGAGGTTATGCAGCAGATGGCTGGAATCAGGCAATTACTGTGCGTGGATTTAGTGCAGATGAAGTAGCAGAGCATGACATTGAGATTCGAATGGCAGAGGGTGAAGAAAGTAAAGAGTTCACAATCTTTGCTCTTGGTTATAACTAAAAATTCATTATGAACAACAGAGAATCCGGTAGGCAACAATAGCCAACCGGATTCTTTTTTTGGCGCTGGATTATAGAAAAAAAGAAAAAAAAGTGATATAATTTGAAATAGTTAAGGATTATTTAATAATTTATGTTTTACTCTTATCTCACATCAAACAGTGAAAGGAGAGAAAACGATGTACGCATCAATTTTAAAAAAGGACCTAAAACGGAAAAAAACCATGAATCTGATTTTGTTCCTTTTTATCATTCTAGCGGCTACTTTTATTGCTGGAAGTGTAAATAACATGCAGGCGGTTATGACAGCGCTAGATACCTATTTTGAAAAGGCAAATGTGCCAGAGTATTGGGTTTCTACCACTTCCGAGGAGTCCGCGGAGAAGGCGAAGGAGATTGCGGAAGAACAAAATGCAAAAGTGTTACAACAGGAATTGGTTCAGGTGGCAGCCAAGGATGTATTGGTAAACGGAACCAAGATTGATTATAGCAATACTATTGTGGTTTCGGACTTGAAGAATACCAATACGATTTTTACAGAGAAAGATGAACCGTTGCAGGCGGTGGCAAAGGGCGAGATGTACGCACCAACTCGATTTTTGGGCGATGAGGATGCTGTGCTTCAAGTGGGAGACAAAGTTACCATTGAGCTTGGGGATGTCAAGAAAACCTTTACCGTAAAGGGGGGCGTAAAGGATGCCTTATTTGGCTCAGGGATGATCGGCATGAGTCGATTGCTTGTAAATGAAGAAGATTACAAGGAGCTTCTTACACAAGAAAGTGCTAATTTTCACAATTTGTGCATCTATACCAAAGACACAGCAGAATATCAGAATCGTCTTTTAGATGAGAATGTAGACCTTACATTTAGTGAAGGCATAGAAATTATAAAGGTGATGTACATTATGGACATGGTCATTGCAGCGGTGCTGCTCATTGTAAGTATATGTCTAATTCTAATTTCTATGGTAATTCTTCGCTTTACCATTCAGTTTACACTGAGTGAAGAATTCCGAGAGATTGGTGTGATGAAGGCGTTGGGAATTGGAAATCATCGAATTCGTGGCCTGTACATCGTGAAATATTCTGCCATTGCTATTGTGGGAAGTATGATTGGATTTTTCGCAAGCATTCCGTTTAGTGAAATGATGCTTGCAAGACTTTCGAAGAATATTATGATTTTGTCTAAGGCTGGCTATGGACTGAATCTTGTATGTGCAGTAGTAGTTGCTGTTGTTGTAGTTGGATTTTCTTATTTTTGCACAAGAACAATCCGCCAGTTTTCTCCAATTGCAGCCATTCGAAATGGAGAAAACGGAGAACGCTATCGTCGTAAAGGACTGATTTATTTAAATCGTGTGGGAATGCGTCCGGTTCTTTTTATGGCGGTAAATGATATCATCAGTGATTTTCGAAGATATATTTCGTTGGCTGTGATATTCCTCTTGGGATTGTTATTGTTGTTGGTTCCAATTAATACCATTAATACATTGTCTTCGGATAAGATCGTAACACTGTTTAGCATGGCACAATGTGACCATGTTGTCAGCAGAGAAATGATTTTCCAGAAAGATTTTGATGGTCGGGAATCGGTGGAAAAGGATTTACAGAAGCTCCAAGAGGATTTACAAGAAAAGGGAATTCCGGCAGAGACTTTTATGGAGATGGTTTTTCGTTTTACGGTATCCCATGGGGACAAGAAAACGTCGTCTCTTGCATTTCAGGGGCTTGGTGATGTAACCAATGAAGACTATACTTATTTGGAGGGAAGTGCTCCACAAAATGAGAAGGAAATTGCGATTACTCACGTTGTTTCGGATGCAATTGGGGCGGATATCGGAGATACAGTAACCATTACATATGGTGAGGAGGTTCGAGAATACACGGTTTCCGCCATCTGCCAATCCATGAATAATGGTGGAGAAGGTGTTCGAATGTATGCGGGAGAAGCATTGGATTTCCAATTTGTGGCCGGTTCCTTTGGCATACAGGTTCGCTATACCGATGATCCGGATGGGAAGGAATTGGAGCGACGAAAAGACGTTTTGAAAGATATGTTTCCGGAAGAGAAGACATATGACCCAGGAGACTATGTAATGGTCATGATTGGAGACATTATATCCCAGATTGAGAGCGTGAAGCAGTTGATATTACTTGTAGTTCTTGTGATTAATATGCTTGTAACTGTGTTGATGGTACGAAGCTTTTTAGCAAAAGAAAAGAGAGAAATCGCCGTGATGAAATCCATCGGTTTCCGGAATGGCAGTCTGATTCTGTGGCAGACCATACGAATCGGAGTGATACTGATTCTTTCCATTGTGATTGGAGTGCTGATTTCTACACCTGTTTCGCAAATATCGTCTGGTCAGGTGTTTAAGATCATGGGAGCAGCGTCCATTCAGTTTGAAATTAAGCCGTTGGAGGTATATGTAATATATCCGTTGATTTTATTGAGTGTAACGAGCTTGGCTGCCCTTTGTACAGCAGCAAGTCTTTGTAAAATCAAGACGTCAGAAACAGGAAATGCAGAGTAAAAGGAGAGAACGATTATGGCAAAGGTATTAGAAGTAAAGGATCTGTGTAAGACCTATATTGTAAATAAAAGACAAAACAATGTGTTGAAGAATGTGAACTTTTCTGTGGAAGAAGGAGAGATGGTGGCGATTATGGGACCATCTGGTTCTGGAAAATCCACACTGTTATATGCGGTGTCCGGAATGGACAAAATCACAGCCGGCGAAGTGAAGTTTGGGGAGAAGAAGATTGAAAATCTTTCCGATAAAGAGTTGGCGGATCTTCGTTTGGACGAGATGGGATTTATCTTTCAGCAGATGTATATGTTGAAAAACTTGTCCGTGTTAGATAACGTAGTTCTTCCGGCATGTCAGTCCAAGAAAGGAAATGCTACGAAGAAAGAGAAAGTACAGTATGGAAAAGATTTGATGCGCAAGCTTGGTATCATTGATATTGCGGATAACGACATCAACGAAGTATCCGGCGGTCAGCTCCAGCGTGCATGTATTTGTCGAAGCATGATCAATCATCCGCGAATGATTTTTGCGGATGAGCCAACAGGAGCATTGAATCGCGCTTCTTCCGATGAAGTGATGGAAGAATTGCGCAAGATCAACGAAGAAGGTTCTACCATTATGTTGGTTACTCATGACGCTAAGGTGGCAGCAAAATGTACTAGAGTAATGTACATTGAAGATGGCAACATCAAAGGCGAGTATACCTTGGCGGAAGGTAAGGATGCTATGGATATGCGAGAGAAGGAACGAGAATTAAACCATTGGTTAATGGAAATGGGATTCTAAAGAATGAAGAAGAGTAGGCTTTGTTTCTAGAATGGAGGATGCAGATGACAGATATTTTGATTGTGGAAGATAATGTGGAAATTGGTGGTTTGCTAAAGGATTTTCTAGAGGCGGAGGGTTACTCGGTGACATTGGCAGAAACCGGTGAGAAAGGGGTGGAACACTTTCGAACCGAAGGTGCCAAGTTAGTGGTGCTAGACATCATGCTTCCTGGTATGGACGGCTTTGCCGTCTGCCAGGAAATCCGAGAAAACTCCAATGCCCCCATCATCATCGTTAGTGCCAAAGGGGAAAAAGAAGACAAGCTTAATGGTCTTTTGTTGGGAGCCGATGATTATATGGAGAAACCATATGACATTGATATCCTCATTGCTAAGGTGAAAGGAATCTTTAAGCGTCGATACGATAGTTCCGTGATCAAATGTGGCAATCTAAAGTTGGATAAGGAAAAACGTGTGCTATACAAAGCTGGTGAAGAAGTGACCATGACCACAAAGGAATATGAATTGTTACAATTGCTTATGGAAAACGGTGGGAAGGTGCTATCAAAGGATATGCTATTTAATCAGATATGGGGATTTGATAGTTTTTCAGAACCGCAAACCCTGACGGTACATATCAAGCGTTTGCGGGAAAAGGTTGAGGACGATCCGACAAACCCAGTTCACATCCAGACGGTATGGGGTGTGGGCTATCGATTTGAGGAAGCATAAGGAGACGAATATGAAGCGATACAATCAAATGCTAGTGGTGGTACTTGTGATCATGGCAGTTGTTTTTGCAGGAGCCAATATGTATCTCAGTACTCTGGAAGGGCCAAAAGGAAGAGAACATCGAGTGCAGATTGAGCGGGCTGCCATGGAGATTCAGAAAAAAGGACTGGCAGCAGTAGATCTGGAGAAGTATCCTACCATTGTTCGCGTGGTGGAGGAAACAGCAGAGAATCCAGAATCTTTTTTGCATGGGGCGGAAGAGGACTATCTTATTCGAACCATTGCGGGTGTGAATTATCGATTTGATTATAAGGCTTCCAGTGTGGAATATCAAAAACAACTGCGTCAGGTGGTAAATATTGTTCTTGGGATTGTGACGATTCTTATCGTTGCTCTTTTTGCATTTATAAAAATTCGTTTGCTCCGTCCCTTCCATCAGTTAAGCGAGCTTCCCTACGAATTATCAAAGGGGAATATGACCATGCCCCTAAAAGAAAATAAGGAGCGGTTTTTTGGGCGTTTCCTATGGGGGATGGATTTGCTACGAGAAAAGTTGGAGGATCAAAAGGCATCGGAGCACGAGTTGCAGAAGGAAAAGAAAACATTAATTCTTTCGATTTCTCATGATATCAAAACACCTCTTTCTGCCATCAAATTATACGCCAAGGCGCTGATGAAAAATCTGTATCAAGATCCGGAAAAGCAGTTAGAAATCGCAGGGCATATCAATGACAAAGCCGACGAGATTGAGAATTTTGTTTCACAAATTGTCAAGGCGTCCAATGAGGATTTCTTAAGTCTTGAAGTAGAGAATCAAGAGTTTTATTTGTCGGAAATTATCAAGAAAATAACGACGTATTATACCGAAAAGTTGGAATTGTTGCAGATGGATTTTCAAGTGGAACGTGTGGCCGATTGTCTTCTCAAAGGAGATCCGGATCGAGGGGTGGAAGTACTACAGAACGTAATTGAAAATGCATTAAAATACGGAGATGGAAGAAAAATTAGTCTTTCTTTTTCAGAGGAAGAGAATTATCGCATGATTACCGTTTCAAATACGGGATGTACATTATCGGACAGCGAACTTCCTCATATTTTTGATAGTTTCTGGCGAGGTTCCAATGTGGGAAGCAATGGCGGAAGTGGTCTGGGACTCTATATCTGTCGTCAGCTGATGCAGAAAATGGGTGGAGAAATCTTTGCAAAATGTACCGCTGGGGAGATGAAAGTGACGATTTTATTTTCTCGGGCATGATGGAAAAACAGGGACGACATTTTAGGGCAAGAAATGTCGGGCGAGTATTCCAAAACATTGATATACTTTGATATAACAGGAGGTGATGTCGTGGAATGGACAGAAGCAATTTGTAGAGCAGTAGAGTATATTGAGACCCATATTACGGAGGAGATTACAGTGGATGATATTGCAAAGGAAATATTCATATCCCCGTATTATTTCCAAAAAGGTTTTAGTTTGTTGTGTGGGTTTACGATAACTGAGTACATCCGTAATAGAAGGCTTTCTTTGGCTGGAAATGAGCTCGCCACGTCAGAGACAAAAGTGATTGATGTTGCGCTGAAGTATGGTTATGATTCTCCAGACAGCTTTACGAAGGCATTTGCAAGGTTTCATGGCGTGACTCCTTCTATGGTGCAAAAGAATGAAGAAATGTTAAAAACCTTTGCACCATTGAAAATCAAATTATCAATGGAAGGTGGATACATTATGGATTACAAAATTGTAAAGAAAGAAGCGTTTGCCGTGCTTGCGGTTACAAAGACATTCTCCTATGAGAATGCGGAAGAAGAGGTGCCCAAATTTTGGCAGGAGCATTATGCTTCTGGTAAAGGACAGTACGTTTCTGGAATGTTTGGAATTAATATTGATGAGCAGATGGGACAGGATACGTTTGAGTATTTGATTGCAGATACATACAATCCAATGAAGGAAATTCCGGAAGGTTTTGTTGTTAAGGAGATACCTGCGCTTACCTGGGCGGTGTTTCCGAGCAAAGGAGCAATGCCATATGCACTTCAAGATGTAAATACGAGGATTTTTTCAGAATGGTTGCCTGCTTTGAAAGACTATGAACTTGCTGCGGGATACTGCGTAGAAATGTATAACGATCCAAGTGAATATCCGAAGGGAAACCAAGATGAAAATTACTACTGTGAGATATGGCTTCCAGTTAAAGAGAAATAGGATAGAAAAGGGACAGCAAGGTGTACCATATGCTGTCCCTTTTCCTGTATGACTATATAAAATTCTCCACCAATATCTTAATTCCCAACAAAATCAAGATAACGCCTCCGGCGATTTCCGCCTTTTTCTTATAGCGGGAGCCGAAGATGTTTCCGATTTTTACTCCAACCATAGAAAGACAACAAGTGGTAATGGCAATAAGCAAACAACCAATTATGGTGTTGATCAATGAACTGAGAGCAGTGCTTATTCTCACCGGCACACAGGCAAATGTAATGCCAACAGCCAGAGCATCGATACTAGTTGCAATGGCAAGAAGGAACATTTTACGGAAGCCTAAGTTGGCATCACCTTCTTCTTCCTCATCCGACAGTGCTTCGCGGATCATATTTCCGCCAATGAATCCAAGAAGGATAAAGGCAATCCAAGAGGAAAAGGAGTCAATGTAGGAAGCAAATTGGACCCCTAGGATGTAACCGATAAAAGGCATAAGCCCCTGAAAACCACCAAACCAAAGTCCCACGATGAGACAGCTTTTTCGTTTAACTTTTGGCATGGCAAGACCTTTGCAGATGGCAACGGCAAAAGCGTCCATGGAAAGTCCGATAGCAAGCAACAGTAATGTAAGTAGATTCATTTGATATTCCTCCTTTGCATTTAAAAAGACTCATGTATGGCATTGCAAACAAAGCCATACATGAGTCTCGTTCATTAAGATATGCCAGACCAGTCAGTGACCGGACAGTATGTTGACATATCACACAATCGTAATTCTTGTGCAAACTACTCCCTCACAAGGTTTTCTTATCATACTACATTTTGGTGACAATTGTCAAGATAAATTATCAATAAAAGAACAGCGCCAACAAATCTGTCAGCGCTGTTTTTGCATACTATTATTTTTGAATTGTGATGAATCGGACTTGCTCTAGTTGTGCGACATACGTACAAAGCCGTTCGTACAACGGATGAAGTTCTTCGCCAAAACGTTGTTCTGCTAGATCTGCAATCTCTAGAACGGTGCGTGATCCGTCAATCTGTTTCCAGATGAAACTTCCATATTTATCAAGATGAACTTGAGAAATCTCTGGCTTCTTTAAAAACTTCTGCGCCAAGCGATTCATAATTCCTTTGTTTTTTACATGGATTGTCACCAGTTCTTCCGAATCTTCGCTCCAAGGGAAGTCGGAATTGTGAACGGGAACATACTCCAAATAATTATTATTTGTTTGCTTTTTCATCTTTACTCCATATTGTGAATTTCAACAATGTAAGAACCATCAATGCAAGCAATACAACACCACCGATGATTCCAGTGTTCAATGTGTCGGACAAGTTCATGGCGTCACTGACACCTGCTACTGTAAGGATGGCAAGAAGAATTCCCACCAGACCTTCGCCGGCGATCATACCGGAACTAAAGAGGATTCCTTTGTTGACAACCTCTTTACGTGCAGTTTCGGAAGCCATTTTCTTTTTGTCAATGAACAGTCTTACCAAACCACCGATCATGATACATACACTGAGATCCAATGGGAGATAAAGACCGATTGCCACTGGAAGAACTGGGATTCCAAGAATCTCGATGACAACAGCGATGAACACACCGATGAACACAAGTGCCCAAGGAAGATTTCCATCCATAACACCTTCTACAATCATTTTCATTAAAGTTGCCTGTGGAGCTGCCAATGCTTCCGTACCGAAGCCCCAAGCGGAATCTAAAAGGTAAAGGACACCACCGATGGCAAAGGCTGATAAAAGCGTACCAATCAGTTCACCAATCTGCTGTTTCAATGGTGTGGCACCAAGAATATATCCTGTTTTCAAATCCTGTGATGTATCACCAGACATACATGCCACAATACAGATAATAGAACCGATAGCGATAGCAGCCTGCATACCATGGATGCCGATGTCGCCAGTTGCTTTCAATAACATAGTGGAAAAAAGTAACGTTGCAATTGCCATACCGGATACTGGGTTGTTACTGCTTCCAACGAGACCTACCATACGGGAGGAAACCGTTGCGAAGAAGAATCCAAAAATAACAATGATAACAGCACCAAGCAAGGTTACTGGGATGGCTGGCAACAACCAGATAAGAAGAATCATCAGTACAATACCACCAAGAATGATTTTCATGTTCAATTCTTGTGAGGTTCTCTCTGGTGCTACCGCGCTACCAACTTTGAGACTCTTAATGGAGTCACGGAATGTGGAAACAATCAGTGGGAGAGATTTAATCAAACTAATGATACCACCTGCTGCTACTGCTCCTGCTCCGATATAACGGATGTATAATCCCCAAATCTGGCTTGCTCCACCAGTGGCGTACAATTCTCCAATGGTAACATCTCCTGGATACAAAATGGCATTGGCGCCAAAAAGGTTAATGGCTGGGATCAGTACAAACCAACCAAGAAGACCTCCGGCAAGCATATAGGATGCAATCTTTGGTCCGCAGATATAACCAACACCGATGAGGGCTGGATATACCTGTGTGGAAAGTTCTGTTTTTAATGCTGTTATTTTTGCTGTGATGGCTCCTGGAATAATTGCAAGTCCATCTACTAAAAATTTGCAAAGAGCAGCGAATCCCATTCCAATAAATACGGTGTTGGCATTGGAACCGCCTTCCTCGCCGGCAAGCAGCACTTCTGCACAAGCAGTACCTTCTGGATAAGGAAGGGTGTTATGCTCTTTTACAATCAAAGCATTACGCAATGGAACCATAAATAAAACACCGAGAACACCACCACAGAGAGAGATAAGAGTTAACTCGATCATTCCAGGCTTATCCATTTTACCTTCTGCTGCCCAAAGGAATAGGGCTGGCATAGTAAAGATGGCACCGGCTGCCAGGGATTCACCAGCAGAACCGATGGTCTGGACGATGTTGCTTTCCAAAATAGAGTATTTCAGTTTAAATACTTTCAAGAGAGCACGAAATACTCCCATAGAAATAACGGCTGCCGGGATGGAAGCCGATACAGTCATACCTACACGGAGTCCAAGGTAGGCATTGGCACCACCGAATATAACAGCGAGGAGAACACCAACAATAATCGCTTTGATGGATAACTCTTTTGTTACACGATCCGCTGGAATATACGGCTTAAATTCTTTTTCTTTCATAGTAAAAATACGTCCTTTCTTTTATGGGATTAGTATGCGTCTCCCACAAAAATATATGTTTTAATAATATAATAAAGGACACTGCAAAGTTGGTCAAGTAAATAAAAATGGAAAAAGAGGAAAAAGTGTTAAAAAATGTCCAAAAAGAGAAAAGGTTGCAAAAAAATCATGATGAAATAACAAAAAATACAGTAAATTCTCTTGCAAAAGGTGGAATGAGTAGATATAATGCAGCCATGGCTCTTATATATGTTTTATTTTTGGATTAGGGAGGGACTGAAGTTGAGTAAACTTAAAGTATTAATTGTGGATGATAGTATAAGATCTGCAACCATGATTGAGGATGCATTGCGAGAGGATGAAGAAGTGGAAATCGTAGGCCAGGCGGCAGATGGCGTAGAAGCCATTGACATGATTCGGGAGACACAGCCGGATGTGGTCTTTTTGGATCTGATCATGCCCAAAATGGATGGACTTGTGGTTCTTGAAAAGGTACATAAAGGCATGCCAGGGATTGAAAAGCGACCAGACTTTATTGTAGTTACAGCCATAACGCAGGAAAATGTAATGCAGACGGCATTTCAGTATGGCGCATCATACTATGTGCTCAAACCATTTGAAAAAGAAACCATTTTGGCAAAAGTGCAGCAGCTGAAACCAGATAATAAGTTTCGTGTGTTAAATAATCATGGCTTTGAACAAGGGATGCGCGAAAATAACATTTATAATTTAGAAGTGGACGTGACCAATATCATTCATGAAATTGGGGTTCCTGCTCACATAAAGGGATACCAGTATTTGCGAGATGCGATTATGATGTCAGTGGACGATAGTGAAATGTTGAATTCGATTACAAAGATATTGTATCCATCCATTGCAAAACAACACAAGACGACACCGAGTCGCGTGGAACGTGCCATACGCCATGCCATTGAAGTGGCGTGGACAAGGGGAAAAGTAGACACCATAGATGAATTGTTTGGATATACAGTGAACAATGGGAAAGGAAAACCGACCAATTCGGAATTTGTGGCATTGATTGCAGATAAAATTCGTTTGGAACAAAAAATACGTGCTCACGGATAGAGAAGACTGTGTTGAGACAGACATAGGGGAAAGTGTGTAACAAACATATATAATAAGCTATGGAAATCGATGGTACCAGTGCGAAAAAGGAAATCAATCGCGCTGGTGCTTTTTCGTTTACGTAGTTGCAATTTTGCTTGTTTTCTTATATAATTATAAGTATTGTGAGGAAGAATACACAGCCGGATGGTTTAGAAAGGGTTGAGGACTATGATACAAGACAGACAAAGCGGTTTGATTGAAAAATTTGATACAGGTGAACTGTCACAGGACATTATTCCACCCAATTTTACCGACCCTGATGTATTGTTTGAAGTGTTAAAAAAGATTATTCTTGCGGAACATCCGGAAGATGATTTGGAGATTATTACAAAAGCATATGAGTTGGCAAAAGAGGCTCATAAAGATCAGAAGAGAAAGTCTGGAGAACCGTACTTGATTCATCCCGTATGTGTTGCCATTATTTTGGCACAGATCCATATGGATAAAGAGACGATTGTAGGTGGACTTCTTCATGATGTGGTAGAAGATACAAAGTATACGGTAGAAGAAGTAACGGAACTATTTAGCGAGGAGATTGCTCTTTTGGTGGATGGTGTTACGAAGCTGACCCAGTTGAATTATTCGGCGGACAAGCTGGATGTGCAGGCGGAAAATCTTCGAAAGATGTTTCTTGCCATGGCAAAGGATATCCGTGTTGTCATTATTAAGCTGGCAGACAGACTTCATAACATGCGTACTCTTCAGTTTATGAAACCAGAGAAACAGAAGGAAAAAGCGCGAGAAACCATGGATATTTATGCGCCGATTGCAGATCGTCTCGGTATTTCCAAAGTAAAGGTTGAGTTGGATGACCTCTCTTTACAGTATCTGGAGCCGGAAAGTTATCAGCAATTGGACGAGAAATTTAGTCACCATCGTGAGGAAAAAGAGGCTTTTGTCAAAGATATTATGGAGGAAGTGCGAAAGCATCTGGAAGAGGCGAAGATAGATGCCACCATTGATGGTCGTGTGAAGCATTTGTTTAGTATTTATCGCAAAATGATAAATCAAGATAAAACGTTGGATCAGATTTATGATTTGTTTGCAGTGCGTATCATTGTGGATACAGAGCAACAGTGCTACACCACGCTAGGTATTATTCACGAGATGTATAAACCGATTCCGGGACGTTTTAAAGATTATATTGCTATGCCAAAACAGAACCATTATCAGTCCCTTCATACTACTTTGATTAGTCCGAATGGTCAGCCATTTGAGATACAGATTCGTACGTACCAGATGCACCAGACGGCGGAGTATGGTATTGCTGCTCATTGGAAATACAAAGAGGCCAAAGGAAGTAAGGAAAGTGCGGAAGAGGAAGAGGCAAAATTGGCATGGCTTCGCCAGATTCTTGAATGGCAGAGCGATATGTCAGACAACAAAGAGTTCTTAAGTGTTATTAAGAGCGACCTCAATCTGTTTTCTGACAGTGTGTATTGCTTCACGCCAAATGGAGATGTAAAGACACTTCCCGCGGGATCCAATACCATTGACTTTGCATATGCAGTGCATACGGCAGTAGGAAATAAGATGGTGGGGGCTCGCGTAAATGGCAATCTGGTGAAGTTGGATTATCAGATTCAGAACGGAGACCGTATTGATATTATTACGTCACAGAACAGCAAAGGACCGAGTCGTGATTGGCTTGCTATGGTTAAAAGTACCCAGGCAAAAAATAAAATCAATCAGTGGTTCCGTAGTGAGTTTAAAGAAGAAAATATCGTACGTGGAAAAGAACTTTTGGCTCAGTATGCCAAGACAAAGGGCATTGACCTATATAAATTAGTGAAACCGGAGTATACCGAGGCTTGTAAGAGAAAATATGGCTTTAAAGATTGGGATTCGGTATGTGCAGCCATTGGTCACGGTGGCTTAAAGGAAGGACAAGTCATCAACAAGCTTCAGTACGAATATGATAAGAAGAATAAGCGTATTGTGTCGGATGAGCAGGTGCTTGAAGTGATTGAAAATGCCAAGGAGGCAAAAGCAGCAAAGCAAGCGCAAGCGGGTGCTATGGCACGGAGTAAAAGTGGTATTATCGTAGAGGGGTTAGACGATCTGGCAGTTCGTTTTTCCCGTTGTTGTAATCCAGTGCCAGGAGATGAGATTATAGGGTTTGTGACCAGAGGGCGTGGGGTGTCCATTCATCGAACCGATTGTGTGAACATGATTCATCTTCCGGTGGATGAGCGCAATCGTCTTATCGAAGCGGAGTGGAGTCCGGAAGCAAAAGCAAACAACGAATATTACCCAGTGGAGATTGTGATTTATTCCTACAATCGAAGTGGTGTGTTGTTTGATGTGTCCAGAATTTTTACAGAAAATGAAGTTGATGTTAAATCTATGAATGTCCGTACTACCAAGCAAGAAAAAGCTACGATTGTAATGGGGTTTGAAACCAAAGGAGTGGAGCAACTGAATAAGCTTGTGAAAAAGTTGCGTGGTGTGGAGAGTGTCATTGACATCGAACGCCGCTCCAATGGATAAACTGAAAAGCATGGAGGATCGTTATGAAAATAAATGGGCTTGACATTGATTCCGCAGTTGTGGGCAGTGTCGGAACAAATTGTTATATTGTTCGCAAAGAAGGATCCAATCGTTGTATTGTAGTGGATCCGGGCGACAATGGAAAAGAATTGGCGGATTTTATTAAGAGCCAAGGAATGGAAATCGAGGATATTCTTCTAACACATGCACATTTTGACCACATTCTTGGTGTGGCAGAGTTGAAGGCAAATGCTGGAGGCAGAGTGTGCATATTGGAAGAGGAGAAGGAATTGTTGGAGGATGCTAACCTCAACGTATCCGCTATGGTGGGTGCGGCGGTTAGTATGCAGGCAGATGTTTTGTTACGAGATGGACAGACTTATGACACGGCAGATATGAAAATCACAGTGATTCATACACCGGGACATACCAAAGGAAGTTGCTGTTTTTATCTCAAAGAAGAGGGAGTTCTTTTTAGTGGCGATACGTTGTTTCTGGAATCTATTGGACGAACGGATTTGCCTACAGGAAATGGACGTACCATTCTTGAGTCATTAGACAAAAAAGTTCTTACATTGCCAGAAGCAGTTCAAGTATTTCCTGGTCATGGACCAGCTACTGATATTGGTTATGAGAAGAAAAATAATCCTTATGCTGGAATGTAAGTGGTGACAGATATGATTCGGATAACGAGTAAAGATAATGAGTTTTCATATGATTTGAAGGCGCTTGCTATGGCGTTTTATCCTGCGCAGGAATGCGTGACAGAGGAAGAACCAGCATGGTTAGAAAAACAAGGTTATACGATGCGCATGGAAATGGATGGCAAGGTTCTTTATGAGGACTTTTTGCCGACGCCATATACAAAAAATGAAGTAAAACAAAAGATATATCGATTTTTAAGTGAACATTCGGGTAAAACCCTTCCTTGGGGGATTTTGACAGGAATTCGACCAGCAAAGATTCCACTTCGAATGCTTATGATTGGCGAGAAAAAAGACGATATATTATATAGCTTAAAAGGCGAATATTTGTGTTGTGATGAGAAGGCAGAGTTGGCTATGGCAGTGGCAGAAAAAGAGTATGCCTTGACAGGAGATATGGACCATGAGAACTGTGTCAGTATTTACATTGGCATACCATTTTGTCCAAGTATTTGTGCTTACTGTTCCTTTTCTTCCTATCCATATAAGCAATATGAAAAGAAAGTAGATGACTATCTTACCGCGCTGGAAAAAGAGATTGTATTTGTGGCGGAACAGATACGCGGAAAAACAGTCCCGGCCATATACATGGGGGGAGGAACTCCAACATCGTTGAATGAAGAACAGTTTGAGAGACTTTTGCAAATGGTAGAAAAGCATCTTCCGGTGGAAGAAAGCTTGGAGTATACGGTGGAAGCTGGACGGCCGGACAGTATTACGAGACAGAAGTTGTGTAGCATGAAAGCACATCATGTGACGCGGATTTCCATTAATCCACAGACCATGAAGCAGGAGACATTGGATCTCTTGGGACGTCGACATACCGTGGAAGAGATTCATAATGTTTATGATATGGCGCGAGAACTTGGCTTTGACAACATCAATATGGATTTGATCGTTGGATTGCCAGAAGAGACACCAGAGGATTTCCAAAAGACATTGGAGGAAGTGCATGCCATGGGACCGGATAGCATTACGGTTCATACGTTGGTGATCAAGCGTGCGTCCCGGATGCGCAGGGAGCAGTTAGAGCAGGGCGGGGAAGTCCACGAGGAGGACAGTTACATCCCGCAGATGCAGGATATGTCGGAGCACTTTTGTAGGGAGCATGGATATGAACCGTATTACATGTACCGGCAAAAAAACAAAGCGGTGACGACTCGGAACACGAACCAAGAAAATGTGGCATATGCAAAACCTGGAAAGGAATGCTTGTACAATATCTTTATGATGGAAGAATTGCAGTCCATTTTGGCACTTGGTAGTGGTGGTTCATCCAAATACGTATTCCATGGAGAAGACCGTATGGAGCGTGTAGAAAATGTAAAGAGCGTGGATGATTACATCAACCGCATTGATGATATGCTAGAGCGCAAGAAAAAATATTCTTTATAATAAATTTGGAGGAAAAAAGAAATGGCATTAAAGAAAAAGCCGGTAACCGGCATGAAAGATATTTTACCTAAGGAGATGGCAATCCGTGATTATGTCATTGGATTGATTAAAGAAACCTACGGAACGTTTGGTTTTTCATCCATTGAGACACCTTGTGTAGAGCACATCGAGAGCTTGTCCAATAAGCAAGGTGGCGAAAATGAAAAGTTGATTTTCAAGATTTTGAAACGTGGCGAGAAATTAAAATTGGATACGGCAGAATGTGAAGCTGACTTGGTAGACAGCGGATTGCGTTATGACCTGACGGTACCTCTTTCTCGTTATTATGCAAACAACGCAAACGAGCTCAATGCTCCATTCAAAGCATTGCAGATGGGAAATGTATGGCGTGCAGAGCGTCCTCAGCGTGGACGTTTTCGTCAGTTTATGCAGTGTGATATTGATATTCTTGGCGAACCGTCTATTTTGGCAGAGATCGAGTTGATTTTGGCAACCACTACATTGCTTGGCAAGTTGGACTTTAAGAATTTTACCATTCGTATTAACAATCGTAAGATGTTGAAGGCAATGGCAACATACTGTGGATTTGAAGAAGATCAGTATGATAATGTATTTATCATTTTGGATAAAATGGACAAGATCGGCATGGATGGCGTGGAAGCAGAACTGTTGGATGCTGGATATGCAAAAGATGCCGTTGATAAGTGCATGGAATTGTTCAAAACCGTAACCAATGATATCGCAGGAGTTCGTTACTTGAAAGATACATTGGGAGAGGCGTTGGAAGCTGGTGCGGCAGAAGATTTGGAAACTATCATTACCATGGTAGAGGATGTGAAGACAGCAGACTTTAAGATGTCCTTTGATCCAACATTGGTACGTGGTATGGGCTATTACACGGGACCAATCTTTGAGGTTTATATGGATGAGTTCGGTGGTGCTGTCGGCGGCGGCGGACGTTACGATGAGATGATTGGTAAGTTCACCGGAAATAACACTTGTGCAGTTGGATTTTCCGTTGGGTTTGAGCGTATTGTGACATTGCTTTTGGAGCGCGACTTTGAAGTGCCTACGGCATCTAAGAAGAAAGCGTATTTGATTGATAAAAAGGCTTCCCCTGAGTTGATGAAGGAAGTTTTAATGAAAGCAAAAGAAGAGAGAGAAGCTGGTTATAACATCAGCATCAATATTATGAAGAAAAATAAGAAATTCCAGAAAGAGTTGTTAGCAAAGGATGGCTACGAGGAAATTCAGGAGTTTTTTGCAGACTAAAATGCGAATGAATTCGCATAGCAAGTTTGTGTGCACACGCACAAACTTGTGAAGCACAAGAAACGTGTGCAGAAAAGAGGAAAATAATGGCAGAATCAATGAAAGGCTTAACACGTACATGTCGATGTGCGGAGTTGACAACCAATGAAGTAGGACAAACCGTAACCGTAATGGGTTGGGTTCAGAAAAGTAGAAATAAAGGTGGAATCATATTTGTAGATCTTCGCGATCGCTCTGGTATCATCCAGTTGATTTTTGAAGAGAGCGATACCGGAAAAGAAGGATTTGAGAAAGCAACAAAGCTTCGTGCTGAGTTTGTAGTTGCAGTAACCGGTGTTGTAGAACATCGTTCTGGTGCGGTAAATGAAAATTTGGCAACGGGAGCCATCGAGGTTCGTGCAAAGGATATTCGTATTCTTTCTGAGTCGGAGACTCCACCATTTCCAATTGAAGAGAATTCTAAGACAAAGGAGGAATTGCGTCTTAAATATCGTACATTAGACCTTAGAAGACCAGACCTTCAGCGCAATTTGATGCTTAGAAGTAAGGTGGTTAATTCCATTCGTAACTTCTTGGATGAGGAAGGATTTTTGGAAATTGAGACACCAATCTTAGTGGGAAGTACTCCAGAAGGTGCAAGAGATTATTTGGTGCCTAGCCGTGTGCATCAAGGTGCATTTTATGCGCTTCCGCAATCACCACAGCTATTTAAGCAATTATTGATGTGTTCCGGATATGACCGCTATTTCCAAATTGCAAAATGTTTCCGTGATGAGGACTTACGTGCTGACCGTCAGCCGGAATTTACCCAGATCGATATGGAACTCTCATTCGTAGATGTGGATGATGTTATTGATGTAAATGAGAGATTGTTGGCAAAATTATTTAAAGAAATCTTAGACGTAGAAGTTCCACTTCCAATTCCGAGAATAACATGGCAGGAAGCAATGGACCGCTTCGGTTCAGACAAGCCGGATATTCGTTTCGGTATGGAATTAGTGGATGTTTCTGAAGTAGTAAAGGATAGTGAATTCGTTGTATTCAAGGGTGCATTAGAGAACGGCGGAAGTGTCCGCGGTATCAATGCCAAAGGACAGGGCGAAATGCCACGTAAGAAGATTGATAAGCTCGTTGACTTCGCAAAAGACTTCGGTGCAAGAGGTCTTGCTTATGTTGCAATTC
>JAZNJZ010000065.1:0-1861 GCA_045578325.1 Eubacterium sp. | reverse complement strand
AACTTCCATACTTGTCAGGTGAAAACCGTTGCAATACGGACACCAGTAATAATCCAGTTTCTTACCACGCTGTTTCTCGTACATTTTCCTGTAGTAATTTGCTGTATGCTCGTCCCTGTATCTGTTTTTCCGCCCACACTTTGTCCATTTACTTTTACCCATGCTTATCTCCTCCATGACTAATTTATAAACTTTCAAGTTGGTTGTACAGTTACCTTCCGCCTATGGGATAACACTAATAAAAGTCAAAATCGTCAGGGTCTATCCCTGCATCTTCCAACGCCTCTCTTCTTTCTTCGTCGTCCATACCTTCTATCACCATCATTTCTATAGCGCGTTCCCAGGAATCAACATTACCGTTACGATTCAAATCAAATAAATTACCAAAGATACCTTTACTCATAAGAAAAACTCCTTTCTGAAACAATTAACTTAATGTGTAAATTGCATGTATACTTTGCAATTTACACATCTTACAACTATAGCTTCGCATATTAGGTGTCCGATAAAAAGTCCTCTAAAAACCCGCATTTCCAAGTAAGCACCTATATGCATTCCTGTAAATCACATCCTTCGCATACTCCTTATCACAATTCCCCCAGATGTACTCTACCCCTCTTTTCATCCTGGGCGGTCGGTGGGTTGTTCTATGTGCATCAGAACCAATGAAGTGTACCAGTTTGTTTTCTAATAAATATTTTGCCCCACCCTTGGTAATCTCTGATTTTTCTTCTACTAAACTGTAGGCATTGATTTGCACACATCAACACTCTAATCTCTTAGCTTACTATATCACACCGATTGAAAAAGCAGGTCGCCACAAAAGCGACCTGCAATAACCGCTAAATAACGCAGGAAGCGCAGCGTCTCACTTAACGCGCCGCACCCGTAATTTCCCGCTCTTCATTCATCACACAACATTCCTCAATTTTCATTCAGTTCCAAAACTCTATTAATATATTTCACCTTCCGCTCGGCGGGAAGTTGCCCGTACTGGTAACAAAAAAGCTGCTCCATAATCTCATTGATGCTCTTGGTTCCGCAGTTTCTGATTTTGCGCAAATCCTCACTGTCTTCAATTGCTTCCACCACTTCCCCAACGGTCCGAAAACCCGCCCGGTGCAGGCAATTGTCAGAACGCTTAGACAACTCCAGTTCACATAAGTCCGCTTCCATCAACGCTTGGTTCAGATAAATCGGAAAGCGGATTCTACCCTTTCTGCGTTTCTTAATTTCAGCCAAATCAGCTGTGGGCACTAATCTTAAAATTTCCTCATAAATCGCGCGGCATTTGTCGCTCATCTCTGTCTCCTCCCTTTTGGAGACATCGGCTTCAAGCACCTTGCACCGGTTCCCGAAAATGCTACTGCGACTGCTCTCCTTCCAAATGCTCAGGTTTTTGATATCGTACATATTCGACGCCTCCATCTGCATCTTTTATCGTCGAAAGCAAAAGATGCCAACTGAGCCTGCGAATCCCCTTGGTACTCCGGAACAAGTGATTCACATGGCTCGACAACGTGTTCATATTCGGAGCAAAACCCATCGCATGCAGCTTGCAATCACCGGTAGTGCTGTAAAGCTGGCGGATATATCTGTCTGTGGCAAGCACCTCTACCACTTCTTGGTAAAGCTCCGGAATCGCTTCCACATCCAGGATAAACTTCACCCCTTGAGGCACTTTGGTGGCATCTACAATCGCTTGATAGCCTTGTATTACACCGCTTTTTTCCATAGCTTCCATCCGGTTCTTGACTGCTACGCGGGAAAGACCAACCTGTTGCCCCATCTCGGAAAAAGTGGCCCGTGCATTCTCTTTCAAAATAGCTAAAATCTGCTTATCCAATGCATCCAAACCTTC
>JAZNJZ010000064.1:0-8263 GCA_045578325.1 Eubacterium sp. | reverse complement strand
AAAACAATCTATGTGGATGACGAAAAGGACTGTCAAAGTGTTATTTTACCAACCTGTGACAAGATACATATATTAGCCATAACAGTAGAGGAAAAAGTGTGAAAAATCACTTTGAGAAGCTGATTTTTCACACAACAATTTGTGACGGAGCGTCACAAATATGTTCTGATGGCAGAACAGAAATCGCCTTGCGAATTTCTGTTCGCCCCGTCGCGTAAACGCTCCGGAATGAGGATGAAAAAGATGTTATTTGATTTTAAAAAATATGCGAAGCGCACGGCGTGTATAACAGAAGATAATAAAACGTATACTTACGATGAATTGGAACAGTTGTGCCGGGAGTTTGCCCAAAATATATCCGAGCGAAGTTTGATTTTTGTTGTGTGCAGCAACACCATTGGTTCGTTGGTTGGTTATGTTTCTGCCATGAAAAACGGGCACGTATCCTTATTGCTTGGCAAGGACGTGGCGCGGGAGGATGTGAAACGGTTATGCAAGAAATATCTTCCTTCCTACCTATGGATGCCGGAAGAACTTGCAGATGTGTGGGATATGGGCGTGGTGGTGTGGAGAAGATGGAACTATGTTCTTGTATCTACCCAAAGTCCATCCCCGATTCTTTATAAAGATTTGGCGTTATTACTTCCTACATCCGGAAGCACAGGAAATGCCAAGATGGTGCGATTGAGTTATGCCAATCTTTTGGCGAATACAGAATCGATATGCCAGTATCTAAAGATTACTCAGGAAGAGAGAGCCATTACTGCACTCCCCATGAATTACACATATGGGTTATCGGTGATCAATACTCATTTGTACAAAGGGGCGACGTTATTGTTGACGGATCGTTCTGTGTTGGATCGTAAGTTTTGGGACTATTTTCAAAGATACGAGGCCACTTCGTTTTCGGGTGTCCCATATACTTATGAGATGCTTCGGGTAAGTGGATTTGCTTCCATGCAACTCCCATCCTTGAAAACGATGACGCAAGCAGGAGGCAGACTAAAGGAAAGGGAGCAAAGATATTTTTCGGAGTATGCCCTGCAAAAAGGAATTGATTTTTATATCATGTATGGTCAGACCGAGGCAACAGCCCGAATCAGCTATCTTCCGACGGAATATCTGGAGATCCATAGCGGAAGTGTAGGCAAGGCGATTCCTGGTGGGAAGTTGTCCATACAAGATGAGGATGGGAAGGAATTACGTCCGTATGAAAATGGCGAGCTGGTATATGAGGGAGCCAATGTTATGCTGGGATACGCATCGGGGAAAGAAGATTTGGCTCTGGGTGATGTGATGAGCGGAGTGCTTCGAACCGGAGACTTGGGATATCGGGATGAAGAGGGACTATTTTACATCGTGGGACGTAAGAAACGCTTTGTCAAGGTTTGTGGAAAGCGAATGAATTTGGATGACATGGAGAGTTACTTGTCCCAGCGATTGACGAGAGAGATGTGTTGTGTAGCAATTGCCGACAAGGTAGGAATTGTGTATGTGGGGGAAAATCTGGATATGGTATTTGAAAGCGAAGTGTTAAATCGGATAAATCGAAAGTATGGAATTCCGTCCAGGGAAGTAGTGCTGCGTCCTATTTCGGCTATGCCACATCTGACGTCGGGGAAGGTGGATTATGGAGAGTTGATTGAGACCTGTATGAAAGATTTTTATGGTTAAAACTTCATAAATATGGATATAATACCTCTAGAACGGAGGTATTATTTTATGTCTAAGAAAATAAAAAGAATGATATATATTGTATGTACGCTTTGGTTTGTGGTGTTTGCGCAAATTGTAATTACCAAGGTGTATGTAAAAAAACATGATGTGACGCAGGCCTTTGCTAGAAACCAGCTGGTGGTGGAGGAAAGCAGTACGCAGGTGGAGGACATCTGCCAGAAGGGTGGACTGCTAAAGGGAAGCATCTCTGGAAAGCTGACCCAGGAGCAAAAGCAACGCATCGTAAAAAGTATGTTTGGTCAGGAAGGTGGTACTTGTTTGTATGAGAAAGAGACGGACGGGTACTACGTGGCCTACGGTTTTACTGGTGGCATTCCCCTTCGCAAGCAGGTGGGCGGAATGAACATTAATATGAATATTGCCATAACTTATGATGAGAATGAAGATAAGAGCATTGTATATTTTGGCGTGCCGGTGATCCGAGGGGACTTTTAGTCCTCCCGGATTTTTCCATTTGTAAATGAAGTGGAAGGTGCTTGTCAAAGCAAAGAAAAAAAGATAGAATAGAACAATAGAATGATAAGCAGAGGAGCAGGCTACCATGAAGAGATTTTCAGATCAGGAATTGAAGGATATATTGGAAGATGCGTCGGAAGCCAGTCAGATTGCATTGGCAAAGGAGGCAGACGCAGTACGAAAAGAGATTTATGGAAATGAGGTCTTCGTCAGAGGACTCATTGAGTTTTCAAATATTTGCAAAAACAATTGTTATTATTGTGGAATCCGTGCAGAAAATAGCAATGCGGAGAGATACCGCCTGTCAAAGGAGGATATTTTAGCGTGCTGTAAGGAAGGGTACGAGTTGGGGTTCCGTACCTTTGTGCTACAAGGGGGAGAAGATCCGTATTTTACCGACGATAAAATATGCGAAATCGTGTCGGACATTCGGCATCAGTACGAGGATTGTGCCATTACACTGTCCATCGGGGAAAAATCAAAGGAAAGCTATCAAGCGTATTTTGATGCGGGGGCCAATCGGTATTTGCTTCGCCATGAGACCGCCAATGCCCAGCACTATCAGAAGCTCCATCCCACATCCATGAGTTTGGAAAATCGAAAGAGATGCTTGTATGATTTGAAAGATATTGGCTATCAGGTGGGCTCCGGTTTCATGGTAGGGTCGCCGTTCCAGACCACAGAAAATCTTATCGAAGATTTGCGGTTTTTAGAGGAATTGCAACCGGATATGATCGGCATCGGTCCCTATATCAGTCACGCTGAGACGCCATTTAAGGGCTACGCCAATGGTACGCTTTCCCAGACATTGCGCTTAATCTCGATTTTGCGTCTTATGTTTCCGTATGCCCTGATTCCGGCTACCACAGCCCTGGGTACCATTCATCCGCAAGGGCGGGAACTTGGCTTGCAGGCAGGTGCCAATGTGGTGATGCCAAACTTGTCACCAGTAGATGTGCGAAAGAAATACGATTTGTATGAGAATAAAATATGTACGGGAGAGGAAGCGGCGCAGTGCCGAGGATGCCTGGAGAAGCGAGTAGAAGAGGCAGGGTATCGGATCGTGACGGCACGAGGCGATGTTCGGCGCGACCAATCATCTCAGTAGAAACGCGCTCTCGCTCAACAAAACCGAAGCGGTATCGGCGGCCAAAAGACACCAGCCAGATACCGTCGCTTTTGTAAGGTTTCCCTGAGATGATTGGTTCGCTAAGTAAACTGCCATGCGCGGAGCCTATTATCTGCGAGTTGCTTGTCTTTTATAAAAAGCATAATAATAAAATAATATCCAAAGGGCGCGACCAATCATCTCAGTAGAAACGCGCTCTCGCTCTACAAAACCGAAGCGGTATCGGCTGCTAAAAGACACCAGCCAGATACCGTCGCTTTTGTAAGGTTTCCCTGAGATGATTGGTTCGCTAAGTAAACTGCTATTACGCGGAGCCTATTATATGCATTATTATGATGCCAAGCAACCGTCAGTTATACCCCATTACATAATTCAATTAATTTTCCGAATGTAAACCTTCTCGATTCGTCTTCCGTTCATTTGTGTTACTTTTACTTCCAGATTATCATTTGTGAAGGTGTCGCCTTCGGTTGGGATACGATGCAACATTTTCATTACCCAGCCACCGACAGTCATAACATCGGTTTCTTCGCCGGCGTCCAATTCATCCAACACATTTTCGATGTTGGCTTTGCCGGATACGAGGTATTCGGTGTCAGAGATGACTTCGATTTCATGCACGATGGTGTCGTGCTCATCCCAGATATCACCCACTAGTTCTTCTAGGATATCTTCTAGAGTAATAATTCCGACGGTACAGCCGAACTCATCCAAAATAACGGCGATGTGCATTTTTTTGTTCTGAAGCTCTTTTAACAGATCGCCCACGTTTCGATTCTTTGTGATGAAAAGCACAGGACGAATGTGATTTTCCAGTGTGTCATCACTTGGAACCATGTAATTATAAAAATCTTTTTGGTACAAAATGCCCACGATATTATCGATGTTTTCTTCATATACGGGAAGGCGAGAATAGCCGGTTTTGGTAAATATCTTTGCAATTTCATCTTTCGATGTGTCATTGGCAATTGCTACCACGTCAACGCGAGGGGTAAGGATATCCATTGCCTCTAGTTCGTTGAATTCGATAGCATTCTGGATTAGAAGACTTTCTTCTTTGTCGATGCCACCGCCTTGTTCTGCTTCTTCCACGATGGTGAGCAGTTCTTCCTCCGTGATGGTGTCGTCGCCAGATGTTTTAACGATAAGAGAAAGTAATTTCTTCCATTGCATAAATAAGAAATTGGCTGGTGTCAAAAGTTTTACTAAAATGTTTAAGAATGGCGCGGAAAACATAGCAAAGCTTTCCGGAGATTCTTTTGCGATACTTTTTGGGGACACTTCACCGAAGATGAGAACGACGATGGTGGTGACAAGAGTTGACATACTAGGACCAAGATCGTCTCCCAACATGCTGACAAAAAGTACAGTGGCAAGGGAAGCACTGGCGATATTTACAATGTTGTTACCAATCAATATGGTAGATAACAAACTATCATAGTTTTCTGACATTCGAAGCACTAAGAGAGCTCGTTTGTTTCCTTTTTCAGCCATATTTTTGATTCGAATTCGATTCAAAGACGAAAAGGCAGTTTCCGTGGCAGAAAAATATGCCGACATAATGATACAAAATATAATAATTACGAATGATATTGAGTGATTTTCCATAATGGGTTTATAGTCTTCCTTTCTAATAAAAAATTTTGATATTAAATGTGTTACGGATGAGCCAAGTTGTATTCATGTTTCGCGCATGTATAAAAGCACAAAAAGACACAACTGCGAGTATTGGGTCGCAGCTATGTCTTTCTATATGTAATACGATTATGAATATTTTCTTGGTTCGGATCCGCGTCGTCTGCGTCCTTCATAATAAATCATTTCCCTTTCTGTGTTTTTTTGATATGTGGAGTATATCACAGTTTCGCATGTTCCGCAATATACTTTTTGATTGCCTGGAAGCTCTCGGGACTGATGTCATGTTCCATACGGCAAGCGTCTTCTGCGGCAATTTCCGCATTGACACCGAGACTTACCAGCCAGGAGGTAAGAAATTCATGGCGTTCATAGATCATTTCAGCTACTTCTTTTCCTGTCTCTGTAAGATAAATAAAACCGGATTTTTCTACTGTTATGTATTCTGCCTCGCGCAAGTGTTTCATAGCAACGCTAACGCTGGATTTTTTAAAGCCCATGCTTTCGGCAATGTCCACCGAGCGAACCACAGGGAGCTTCTTGCTCAGCATGAGGATTGTTTCCAGATAATTTTCTGAAGATTCATTAAGTGTCATTTCTTTTCCCCCGTAAATTTTATGATACATTATAACTTTTAACAGTATAACATAAGAAAAAAATGAAATCAATGGAACGAAAAAAGTTTCCTTCCTGAATTTGAGAAAAAGTTGCAGGTGGAAATAATTCGTGCTAAAATTTTTGTAACGAGGCTTGTGCGCGAAGGGGAGTGAATAAATGCGAGAAAAATTAATTTCTGTGTTTTTCAAAAAAGATTTGATCTTGCTGCTGATGACATTGGTTCTTTTCTTGGCTGCAGGGGTATGCACCGAGTATTGTATGATTCATTTTGCGGCAAATTATTATAAATGGAAGCCAGTGAAAGAGCTGAAAGGGAACTGGTATTTTTATATGGATGACTACGAAAGTGACGAAACAGTAGAGACATATTTGAGACGAAAAGGCGCTATCAATGTGATTGACTTTCGACGGGAACATTCCCCGTTGAAAGATCCGACGGATATTTGTTTTGATGATTATTATTCCATCGGAGTGTTGTGGCAGGCTTCGGCAGAAGAGGTCGAGATGGTGCAGAATATTTATCCAGAGGCGGTTGATTTCCGTTCGGTGTCACAAGTGCTTGCGGAAGAGGATTTGTGTGGAAATGCCAAGTGGTGGTGGACCAATCTGGCAACAGTACTTGCGGTGTGGGCTGCTGCCATAGCCACAGGATGGCTTTGGTTTCGCCGGGCGTTACGATACAGCAAGAAAGAGTTGGATTATCTTGCGTATATTGGAAATAACAAAAAAACACTACGGAAGTTGTATTGTAATTCGTTATTTCTTCTAGTTCCAATCGTATGGTTGTTTTCTTTTTCGGCGATTGTGTTGCCAGAACCAGGGGGATTTGAGGTGCTGGGGTGTTTTGGATATCGGCAGATTTATCTACCGATACCAGTGCTGATGCTTGTTTTTGTTTATGCTATGGTACGTCTGTATTTTGCTTGTTGTAGAAATGCGTTTGAGACCAATGAAACCATTGATAATCTGTTTGTGAAACGAGGGGTGCGGCGAATTTATCTTGAGGATTTTACAGTGGAAGAAAATTTGCAGCTGGTGCTGATGGCTCAAGGGTTTTCCAGTGGTCTTGCATTAACACTTACCAAATTAGAAATGCGGGAAAGGCAGATTGAGTTTTGTGCAAAACGTCCGATGGCCATGTGTCCTGGAGACGAGAAATTGGTGTTTTATGATCTGCAAGAAGAATTTATGCAAAGAGCACCAGTGGGCATTTAGAAAGTTATTGATTCCGTTCATTGGATCGTTACATATCAAAGAGAATTGGGCACTGTTGGCATGGAGCTTGCAGTGCCTTTAACATGTCTTGACGGAAATCCCTGTGTAGGGGTATAATTTCTGTAGAAAATGAAATGGAGAAAATACATGAAGCAATACATCGTAACAGGTATGAGTTGTGCGGCTTGCAGTGCCCGGGTGGAGAAGGCGGTGGCAAAGGTGCCAGGTGTGGAGTCGGTGTCAGTGAGCCTCTTGACCAATTCTATGGGCGTGGAAGGAACGGCAGATCCACAGAGTATCATAGAGGCGGTGGAGAATGCTGGGTATCACGCGGAGCCGAAGGGCAACAAGATGGAAAACAGCTTGGCGGATTCTTTGCAAAATACGAAGGATGGAAATGAGGATAAAGAAACTCCCAAAATGAAAGCGAGACTTTTGGCATCGGTAGGTTTTTTGGCTATATTGATGTACATTTCCATGGGAAATATGATGTGGGGATGGCCTCTTCCAGAAATGATTCAGCGCAATCCTATGACGCTGGCGCTGATTCAGCTTTTGTTAACAACCATTATCATGGTTATCAACCAGCGTTTTTTTGTTAGTGGTATTCGTGGACTTTTGCACCGTGCTCCCAACATGGACACGTTGGTGGCGTTAGGAGCAGGAGCGGCGTATGTGTATAGTTTATATGCCCTTTTCGCAATGTCGGAAGCGATGTTTATGGGAAATATCCAGCATGCACATCATTTTATGCATGAGTTGTATTTTGAATCGGCAGCAACGATTCTTACATTGATAACAGTGGGAAAAATGTTGGAAGCCCGTTCCAAAGGGAAGACCACAGATGCATTGAAAAGCCTCATGAATCTGGCGCCGAAGTCAGCGGTTCTTCTTGTGGATGGCGAGGAAAAAGAAGTGCCGGTGGCACAGGTGAAAAAAGGTGATTTGTTTGTGGTGCGTCCCGGGGAAAGCATTCCGGTGGATGGTTTTGTTATAAAGGGAACCAGCTCAGTAAATGAGTCGGCATTGACGGGAGAAAGTGTGCCTGTGGATAAGGCAGAAGGGGACACGGTTTCTGCAGCTACCATAAATCAGGATGGTTTTTTGACTTGTCGAGCGGATCGCGTTGGGGAAGATACTACATTGTCTCAGATCATACAGATGGTAAGTGATGCGGCGGCGACGAAAGCTCCGATTGCCAAAGTGGCAGACACGGTATCTGGGGTATTTGTACCGGTTGTCATTGGAATTGCCGCAATAACGGTTCTAGTGTGGATTCTTGCAGGACAGAGTTTTGGATATGCACTGGCGCGAGGAATCTCGGTGCTTGTTATCAGTTGTCCATGTGCTTTGGGGTTGGCGACACCGGTGGCAATCATGGTGGGAAATGGTATGGGTGCCAAAAACGGTATCCTCTTTAAGACGGCCACATCCCTGGAGGTCACGGGAAAAGCTGAGATTGTGGTGTTAGAC
>JAZNJZ010000063.1:0-2116 GCA_045578325.1 Eubacterium sp. | reverse complement strand
GTGATGACGGTCAGTGTAACGGGCGCTCCGGCAAATCTTTCCTGTTCAAGACATTCGGACGTTTCATGCGTACGGTTGAACTCTCCGGACGTAATCCGAAGCTGATGGATAACCCGCACGTTTATGACCGGGTGAACCAGCATACGGATTTCATATTGGTGGATGACTGTGACAAGTATCTCCAGACATCCCTCTTTTATGACTCCATAACCGGAGGTATGACTGTCAATCCCAAGAACAACCGGTCTTTCTTCATCGAGTTCGAGAACAGCCCCAAATTCGGATTTACGACCAATTATGTACCTTCGGAATTTGACCCTTCCACTTCGGCCCGATTGCTTTATATGGTGTTTTCGGATTACTATCACGAGCGGACACCGGAGAATGACTATCTGGAAACAAGAAGCATCCGTGATGATTTCAACAAGAACCTGTTTACGGACTATACGGAAGAAGAATGGAACCAGGACATCAATTTCTTTGCCCAATGCCTGGCTTTCTATTTGAAGATGAGCGGTCAGGGCATCAAGATACAACCTCCATTGGAGAATATCATGAAGCGTAAATATAAGTCGGATATGGGTGCCAATTTCGAGGATTGGGCCTATCAGTATTTCTCTGAAGAAGGGGAGCATCTGGATACGCTGCTGGTACGTTCGGTTGTCATGGAGGATTTCAGGCGGTTTGCCAATCTGCCCAAGTGTACGATGCAACGTTTCACCAAGGCTCTGAAGGGATTTGCTGCATTGTGTCCATACGTGGATATGATTAATCCACCGGAAATGCTGAACACTTCTGGACGATTGATGCGCAAGGTAGATGGTGAAACGCAGGAAATGATTTTCGTGAGGACAGTAAAGATGCGTGAGTATATGCAGAAGAGTCGGGTAGATGGGGAGAATGGCCATGCATCGCAAGGTGAATTGGCGTTCGTTCCCTTAGTGCAGCAAGATGATGAAAAATTCTGATTATTTGCTTCAATCCATGGACGAAATAAAGGATTTGCTGGAAGTTCCGGGATTCTTTGAGTATGCTTGGCCGGTGTATTGCTATCTGGAAACAATGAAGCCGGGTACAATCATCAAGTTGGTGGCACCGCCAGAACGTTTGCCTTGGTTGATCAAGACAGTTCACCTGTTCTTGAGTAGCGGAAATCATCGGTTTGAGTATGAATTCAACGATGACATTACTAAATTCAGACGCCTGGATATGACTCCACCGAAGCGAGCAAAACGATGACAGGTTACATGTGGATAGGGTCGGTTACAATGGTAGCCGGCCCTTCCGTATTTATACAAAAAGGCCAACGGCGGTTTTCCCGGTTTTCCGCTCCTTTCCCTTTTTTACTACTAAAATTTTGTAACTCTGTAACCTTTGTTTGTGAAAAGGAATAAAACATTAAAAATAAGATACTTAAAAAGGTAACAAAACGAGGTAACAAATAGGTAACAAATATTTCGGGGTTTGTAACTTGTAATTTTTTGTAACCCTAACTATGCTTGGTTACAAATCCATATTTAAGGTTACAAAATGAAGAAAAAGATTTGTTCCCTTTTTATCTTATTGAATAATAGGGATTTAACCTTCCTGAAAAGACAGGTTACAAAGTTTCAAAATTTTCGGAGGGAACTTATAGGTATTGCGCTTGTTGGATTGATATAATTTTCAAATTGCGGTTGAGATATGTATTTTAAAACTTGACCATTTCAATAATATTTCGTATCTTAGTAGCTAAAAATCAGTCTTTTATGAGCCAAAAAGAGAGAACAAAACCATTTGTAGTAATAGAACTGGAGCCATACCTTCAGGATTTCCTGTTCCATGAGTTCGGTCAGCCCCGGAATCATGATGGCATCGTAGTGTCCGGCACCCATGATATCGGTCGGATGATACAGGCATTGGTGACGGTGAGTGATAAACCGAGGAAACAGCCGTTGGGTGATCATCCGGTGACGCTCTATCTGCCTATCCAGTCGTGGAACCATGCGTTGTTCGAAGAGAATTTCATCTACATTCCGGAATGGAAGCAGCATCAGTTGCGGTTGTACATCGAGGCGAGTTTCCGAATCAAGGTTCGGGAGTATTTCTTGGCCGGTCATCAGAAGGGGTATCGCCA
>JAZNJZ010000062.1:0-1864 GCA_045578325.1 Eubacterium sp. | reverse complement strand
CAACTCCTTGGCTCACAGAACGACATGGCTACGATCCGACTTGCGGTTGAGAGCCTTTCTCCTGCACTTCCATAATCCAAGCGTGGACTTTCATAATCCATACGCTGATTTTCATACCCTATAGTTACACTTCCACACTATACAGCTTCCGGCTTTGCACTATATTCGTTGCGTTCTCGCACTATATAGTGTTCGGCTGAATAGAATTAACTCCGTTCGCGTGCCGTGTTTGTTCGGTTCGGGAACGGAGTTAACAGGTTATGGAAATCGTTATCGCCAAGTCAGATAAATAGTCTTTATTTCGTTATCATCACCTTTTTCGACGATTTTTGACACATAGCCATTTTTGTCAAATTCATATGTGTAAGTAGTCTTTTCACCGTCGCAAATCCGAGCAGATGGTAATTGGTTGGTCAACATTCCTGCAATCTCGGGATGAGCCGTAAATAGGGACTCTCCATCAGTGTCCATGTGAAACATTGCTGTACATGGCGGAAGGTATCCTTTGCAAGTTTTCCCTTCATACATAAATCTATTATCGCTTTTCTCGGAAGAGATAGACATCAGTTTGTTACCATCCCAAATGGCGGTATAAGTGCGGTAGTAGGTTAGTTCTACAAATTTGTTTGATTTGTTATAGGTAAAATCAAAATCATAGAAGCAGTGACCTTCTTGTATAAGTCCATCTTCTAGGATATACGTACCACTATTATCTCCTATTTGCCTAATGATGTCATCACCCCAAATGTACTCAATTGTATAAGTAGAAGGCTCTGAATCTTCATATTCCGAGGAACTTATCACTTTCATAAGACGCCCCTTTTCATCGTAGCTAAACGTGTCAGTGTATTTACCCCATTCTGAATCTACAACTATTTTTGCAATTTTCTTGCCACTTGCTACTGCTCCACCGCCCTGTCCTTCATCGACCGGATCATCATCACTACATGCCTGCACGGCACAAATGGAAAATCCCATTACAAGCAGAAAAAACATCTTCTGCAAACACTTAATACTTGTTTTCATACTATATTGATTTTTATAATTAAAACGATTGTTATTTCACTACGAACTTCTTGCCGCCTTGGATGTAGATTCCAGCAGGAAGGTTCTCCTTTGTGTCCTTCATCTGTACACCTTGAAGAGTGTAGATGGGGGTGGTGTCATTGTTTGTATTCATTTCCACACTTTCGATGCTGTTTGATCCAAATTCCTCGATGTTCCAGAACGATTGCCAGAAATCTGCAGATTGGTATGCCGCTAACGAGCCTTGCGGCACTTTGACCACTACAGTCCGGTAGCTCATCGTACTAAAGTTGCGTTTTCCTACTTTGGGGGGAGTTGCAGTTGCAATTGTGATGGTTTTCAGATTTTCACATTCATCGAATGCATAATCTCCAATGCTTGTCACAAAATCAGGGATGGTGATGTCAGTGATTCCTCTGTTACCAAAGAACGCGCAATCATCAATCTCGTATTCTTTCCCATAGATATTTTCTGGCAGAGATGGATTATTTTCGCTCCCTATATATGCAGCCAGATAGAAGTAGTAATTCTCTTCGTTTCTGAAAATGAAATCCCCGTACTGTTCATACTTCAAATCGCCAAAATTTATCACTTTATCAGCATAATATCCCACATAGCCATTTAAGGCTTTTCCTTTTTCAATGGTGAGTTTTGAGAAATTAATAACGACTTTGAGATTTTCGCAATATCCGAACGCATTATCTCCAATATCCGTTACAGAATTTCCGATAACAATGCTTGTAAGGCTTGAACAGTTATAGAACGCATAATCTCCAATGCTCATCACAGAATTGGGAATAGTGATACTTGTAAGGTTTGAACAATTAACGAATGCACG
>JAZNJZ010000061.1:0-82459 GCA_045578325.1 Eubacterium sp. | reverse complement strand
CCAAAATCGAAGTCTGCGATATTCGGGCGAAATTTGCGATATTCGGAAAATCTGTATGTTCCACAATTGCACCTTCAATCTAACATATCCCGCCGGTATTGTAAATTCATTTTCAACAAACAACCAAAATTTGCGATGAACGACAAGTTTTTTCTTCAAAATGTAAAAATATGCTACAACAATCGCTTCATTATTGTAGCATATCTTTTGCTTTCTGAATCCTAATTGCGACGAAAGGGGGATTTTTGCGACGAAATTCTTATTTTTGTAAAATTTCACCAATCCTCTTCTCTGCAATTACGGATTCACCGTCTCCGTCGGTGCCACAAAATACTTATCAAACAACTGAAGGATATACGACATCATTTCACCAGAATTCTTCGTCTTGTAACTCTGTCCCCGAAACTCTCTCAAGCTAGTGGCGGAAATAGTAAAACGACTCGCTATACTTCCGTCTGCATTTAGCAGTGTCATCTCATAGGTCCAGCCAACTCGTCGATGGTTCGTATTCTCATAATCAAAAGAAAAATTTGCCCCTTTCAAGAGTTCTAACATCCTTTTCACTTCACCCGAATCAGTTACTGTGGCTGTGTCAGTAAGAAAACGTCGTATTTTCACAGAAGTGATCTGGGATGCATCCATTTCCCACTCATTCTTATGGGCAAGCAGTCTTACCTTGAAACGTTTCTTTTTTGTTGTGCCTGTCAACTGATATTTCCCTGGCTTCTTAATGGTAATTGTCTTTCCTTTGATTTTTACATTCTTGCTTTTGGACGTCCATTTTACTTTCTTATTTTTTATATCCTTCTTAAGATTACTAGTTCCCGAAACCCCGGTTTCATGCATATCTTTCCCGATTTTAGAAAGATTGTACGTTACGCCACAGGCAATTTCCACTTGAGAATACTTTATGGTCTTTACTTTCTTCTTTTTTGCAGCATCACAGGTTCCTGCGGTCAACACAAGGCCAACAACAGATGCTCCCAACATCGTCATCACAACGTTTCTAATATGTTTCTTCATAACAAATCCCTCCTGTTTTTGTTCTATTTATTCGTCGTTTCAACACAGAAAAGGTCTCACTTACTTTTCCACCAGCACTGCTCGCACTGGCGAACCATCCAGTCCCTTCATTTTCAGTGGCAGCGCCACAAACTCATACTCCCCCTCAGATACCTTGGACAAATCCAATGATTCCACGATTACCACATCCTTCTCAAGAAGAATTTTATGTACCCGGTCTGGTGACGAGATGGGTCCCACCGTCAATTCCTCCACACCCACAAGGACAATCCCTGCCTGCACCAGTTCCTCTGCCGCTTCTTCGGTAATTATCGCCTTCCCCTTAAAGAGAATCCGCTGTGGAGAGGACATTTGCGCCAGCAATTCTTTCATCTCTTTCGCACCGATTTTTCCCGACACCGCCACCACATAACAAGGTCCCATACACCGTGCCAGATCCATGTCCGCCACGTCGGCCCCGTCCTTTCGATAATGTCGTGGCGCATCCAGATGAGTTCCCGTATGGCTACCCAAATACATCTCACTGAGCTGGCAATTATCCGGCTCCTCCCCATCTAGCGTCATTACACGTCGCCAATAAGGCTCCGGATCTCCCGGATATACTTCCGCCCCAAAAACTTCCTTAGTTATGTCATATATCTTCATTGCATTTCCCCATTCTCGTCGATGTCAATCATTTCCAGCTTCTTTTTCAATATTCGCGTCCGTCGTCCCACCAGAAGTTCTAGTTCTTTCTCCGTCTGCTCCATTCGTTTTTGCAAATTTAAAAGCACCTCTTCATAACGGTCCACTTCGGAGCGAACTTCCGTCAGCACACGCCACGCCTCGCTACTCTTTTCCTCAATCTCCAACGTCCGGAATCCCATTTGCAACGTATTGATCAGAATTGCCAGACTTGCCGGCGACGCTAAGGTGATTTTATACTTGCTCATCAACTCTGGCGCCAGTCCGCATTTCACCGCTTCTGTATAAATGGCTTCCACTGGAAAAAATAAAATACCAAAATCCGTGGTGTATGGCGGCAAAACATACTTATCATGGATGTCTTTGGCAAATGTCTTGACGCGATTTTTGAAAATAATTTCCGCATCTTCTGCCACTTCCCGATTGCGACTGGCTCTAGCCTCTTCTAATTGAAGGTACGCATCCATGGGAAATTTGGAGTCGATAGGCAGATACACCGCCTGTTCAAATCGACCCGGCAACTTTACCGCGTATTCCACTCGATTGGCGCTCCCGGGAATGACCATACACTCCTGTTCATATTGTTCCTTTGTCAACAGTTCGGAAAGGATACTTCCCAACTGCCATTCGCCCCAGATACCACGGGTTTTCACTCCTGTCAAGGCACGTTTTAACTCCTGGATATCCTGCTGCATCATCTGCTGTTGCGCCTGTTGCTCGCCATTTGCACGGGCTCCCTTCTGACTCCTCAGCACCGCCACAAGAAGCACAATATTTGCAATCACCAAAACAACGATGATACCACCATATAAATACTCCACCTTTTTCCTCCTAACTCTCCTGCAACATCCCGAACCTAACGAAATGCCATATCGTAATCGCCCTCTACGTCCATTGGCGCCCCTTCATCTTTTACCTGTTCCGCCAAACGCAGTTTCATCTCCAAAAGCTCCACACCACTCTGGGCAAAATACAACCGCACCACTGCATATTTTGTAGCCACACAGACTCTCTTTGTCAATGAATGCCACTTACCTCCCGTACCATTAAAGGTAACAACACCCACCGGCACACTCTGGGTAAATATGGTCACCGGAATCTGGGCCATGACCTCCCGTTCCGACCGGAAGGTAATCTCCATCTCATAGATACCCTGCTTTTCCATGGACATAGCAAAGACAAAATTGGCACCCTTCGTTGTGTCCACCCCATCCATCGGAATCACGGTCTCCGACGTCACATCATAGTACACGATATCTTCCACGGAAAAATCATCGTTATCCACAGGCTTGTTGACAACTTCCACAGAAACATTCTCACCCTTGCTTCGACGATAAGTAGGAAGAGTCATAAGCTGGCGGCAAATATTTATCGCATTGCGCTGCAACTCTCCTCGCGTCAGATCCTCCTTTGCCAATGCCTCCAACGTATTGTCTTCCGTGCAGTTCTTATCCCCCTCCGGACATACCATATAAAGGTCGTTTTGCGCCATTGCCATCGTAGCAAAGTCATTGCCCCTTGCCTCTTCCGGCTTGCCCTGACGACTGATCTTCGCCCACCAGTCCGTCATGACGATGCCATCGAATCCCCATTCCTGACGAAGAATGGACGTATTCAGCTCGTAGCGCCCCGCGGTCCACACACCATTGAGTGGACCATAAGTGGTCATCACCGAATCCGCGCCACCTTCTTTTACAACGATTTCAAATCCCTTCAGATAGATTTCCCGCAACGCCCGCTCGGACATCACCGAGTCCGATTCGGTACGTTTCGTCTCCTGATTGTTTCCCGCAAAGTGCTTCAAAGTTCCCGTCACGCCCTGGCTCTTCAGCCCGCGAACCTGCGCTGCCGCCATTTTCCCCGTCACATACGGATCCTCAGAAAAGTATTCAAAGTTACGTCCGTTCAACGGATGACGATGAATGTTCATTCCCGGTCCCAGGATATTGTCAATCTGATTGCGGATCATTTCCTTTCCCAGATAGGTATAAAGCTCCTCGATCAACGAAAGGTTGAAAGTACACGCCATCAGCGTTCCATTTGGCAGGCTAAATGCTTTCTTACCACAGTCGATGCGCATCCCAGAGGGACCATCGGAACAGCAAGCACACGGAATGCCAAAGTCCTGCAATCTCTTTGACACTCCGCCATAGGCTGCTGCCGTTCCCGGTGTTACCTTTGGACTTCCCATGCCCTCTCCTCGAATGATGCAAGACAAATCCTCGTCGCTAAGCTGCGCCACGAACTGCTCCATGGTGATTTTTCCTGACTCCACATCCGTCAGGCGGTGTCCCTGATCACCCGTATATGGAATCTCCTTGGGAAGATGCGCCATCCGTTTTGCCGCTTCTACTTCTCTTCCTGTTGGCACCGCTTCCCACGCCATAGTCAAGTCCCCCATCTGGCTTTCCTCTGGTTTCATTCGGTCAAAAACCAGGGTCGGCGCCAGATTCTGAGAACATTGCTCCACTACCTTGGTCTGTCCCAAGGTAAATGTCCCGACACACTCCGCATCCCGCACATTTTCCCCCACATATACACCGTATTCGCCAGCTTCCAACACATAGGAATACGCTTCTCCCGTCACCCCCGAATCATCGTAAGACGCATAAGCATATGGTGCGATATCAAAATGCAAACTTTCCTCTTCCTGTGGCGCAAGTTCTGCCGTCTTTCCAAATGCCACCAGCACACGCGAAGCTTTTCCCAAGGCCCCTTGTGGCGCTTCTACATACACTTGCATCACCTGCTTGCCAGACATTTTTCCTGTGTTTTTCACCCGAACATCCAGAGAAATGTGTCCATCCTTCTGACTAAGATTCTCCGCTGTCTCCTCAAATTCCGTGTAAGACAGGCCAAAACCAAAGGGATACATCACCTTGTCCTTGGCCACCGTCTCAAAGTAGCGGTAACCCACGTAAATATCCTCTTTGTAAAAGTTCCGAACCTCATCTCCGAAGTATGCCGTAGACGGATAGTCTTCGATACGCTCCGCAACGGTATCCACCATGCGCCCAGACGGACACACCCGTCCCAATAGCACATCGGCCACACCGTCACCACCCACCATGCCGCCTTGCCAGCCGTATAAAATCGCCTGACATTTTTCCAGACACGGATGAGACATGTCCATGATACTTCCTATGTTAAATACAACGATGGTTTTTGCAAAGTGCGCTGTCACCTTTTTGATCATATCACTTTCGGTGTCCGATAAACGGTACGCACCCTTTTTATCCACGTTGTCCTTGTCCTCTCCCGCCGTTCTTCCGATAATCACCAATGCCACATCATTGCGGGCTGCGGTTTCCTTCACCAATTCTTCCGACAAAGGCATCTCCTTCTGGGACCAAGGCTCATTGGCCCATCCCACGCCCTCATCAAAAGGGTTTTCTTCTTCCCATTTATCATATACTTGGAGCAGGTCTTGATCTACCTGCACTTCCGGCGACTCCAAAAGGGCGTCCAAAATCCCCACCACCTTGGATACATTTACCATGCCACCGGAACCGGTTCCACTTTTGTAATAATGACGCTGAATGCGCCCAAACATGGCAAGTTTGCTACCCTTTTTTATGGGTAACGTGTCCGCGTTGTTTTTCAACAAGACACAACCTTCTGCCACCACTTGCCGCGCGGTTGCTGTGTATTTTTCCCAATCCAAAATCATTGTTGTTATTCCTCGTTTCATACTTTTTCTAATGTCTAGTGTAGCATATTTTGAGGTAAAGAAAAAGGTGCAAAGTCTTCCTCCTGTTGAAAACTTTACACCTTGTATGCACTATGTCAACTTCTGCTGTGATATGTTCATTTTCTTATAAATGTTACAAACAATCCAATATCCAACAGCACACCCTATGACATTTAATATTAAATCATCAATATCTGTACTTCGTCCCGGAATAATCTGTAATATTTCGATACTTAGAGAAATAAGTGTACCAAATAAAATAGTGCGCTTTCGGTACTTTTTCCAAATAACGGGAAACAGTACGCCAAATGGAAATAGCAATCCTATGTTTGCTAACAGATTGATTACACTATTCTCACCCGATGTATCCGACCAAAAATAAAGTATCGTCCGAAATGGAATGAAGTTGAACTTATGCTCCGTTCGCAAAATACCAATTCGCGTTACTCCATCAATCGTGCTTTCATACCATGTAGGCATTACCGTAGCAGAAAAAATGACAATCAGATAGCAAGCAAAAATAAAGTAAAGCAGTTCTTTTTTGCCATCCAATATTTTCTTTTTCCGTTTCATATAGATTATCCTGATAAGTATGTATGTAATAATTCCAATTAGATAGTATATCCACAAATTCTCTAGCAGATAATCTCGTATAAAAACAATCATTTATTTGCAATCTCCGTTCTTAGTTATGCCTTTTCCACTGAATATTTAAAATAACACGGTTTAGAAAACTTTGCATAATATTTCTTACTGGATGTTGTACTCATTGTCCAGATTGCCGTTGAATATGCTTCAACCTTAATTCTATAGTAACTAACCCGCGCATCTGTTCTATAGATGTTTACGGTAATGTCCTTATCTCCTGTATTTATAACAGTATATTTCATTTTAGAAGCGCCAGTAAAATTATGGTTTGAATACAAGGCATTATTCACTGCCGTTCCGCCACCACTATATTTTCCTTCACTCGATAAGTTCCGGTTACTCGTTGGCTTATTTACTCCCGCAAACGCCTCTACAGATAGTAAATTCACCATCATAACCATCACCAACAACATTGCTCCAATTTTTTTGATACTACATTTCATTCTGTTCATAATTTCAAGTCCTTTCTTTTATGTAATAATGTTTGAACAGAAGACATCCTATCATATCATATCATATCATTACTGTCAAATTGGTTATATATTGAATAGTCAGAATGAGAAAGTGTTATAAATCTAGATTTACTCTCTAAAAGAAAAAGGTGCAAAGTCTTCCTCCTGTTGAAAACTTTACACCTTATCATTATTTCCCCCTCTCCGTGATCCGCACAAGCCGATCCACATACCGCTTGTCCATATCACACCGATCACTGGTGCTGGCATCTCCGGTCTTTGGAATCCCCAATGCCATCAGCGCCTGATCAAATTCCTCCAATTCCAGATAGGTGTCCTCATATCTTGGAATTTCCTCATTCGATGAGCCACCGGTAAAAATCGTCTTTTTCCCATCCAGCCATATGGTATAGGAAAAACTTCCCTTCCGCTCATGGTCAAAGATGGAAAATAACTTTGTTCCAAATCTCGCATCCACTTTTTCCACTGCGTTATACTCGTAACTGGTTCCCAATGGATAAATCGGCGAATGACGGATAATCTGGTCCGCCGTCACAAAGGTTACACTGGTAAAGCAAATGTAAGCACACACCGCCCAGACAACGATTACAATCGGCGTCCGCTTACGAAGTTCCACCGCCCAATCAAAGGCGTATTTTCCACCTTCCCATTTACCACTGCGGTCGAGAAAATCCGCCGCCCATGCAAGCACCATCAAAATCGGTACTACGATTGTTCCCATCATCAACCACATCAACCGTGGATCCGTCTCAAAAAAGAGCCACCCCTCCGGCGCCATCCACTCTTGCTGTAAAATCAGTACACCAATAAGAGCCAATATCGACAGGATAATCCCAACAAGCATAATGGGAATCACAAACTTTGTTTGCTGGTTCTTTTCTTTGACCGCTTTTTTATTGTATTTTCTTTGACGAAAAAAGTCACGCCATTTCAAGGTAAGCCACACCGTGGCTCCCAGCGCCAATGGGATATTGAGCCAAAGCGCCTTGTACTGCTGAATCTCCAGATTAATAAACAAACTGAGAATCGGCCCCAGAAACACCAGCGTCCACACCACCATCTCACTGATGGAGGGACAAGCAAATCGTTCCAGCTCATTTCGTAGCTCCTGAAATTCCTCACCCTCGATAAAATCAATGGCTTCGTGGTACTCTTCCACCACTTCCTCAGTATTTTTTCCATAATCCTTATACAGGCTCAGACACAAGTCTCGCTTTTGCTCCACATCTGCCATCTGCACCGAATATTCTGCTGCCTTGCTAGACAACGATTTCTTTACCGTCTCCACATCCCAGTCCTTCATCTGCTGCAACTCTTCGATGGAAAAATCCAAATATCGAAACAACTTAATTCGTCTCAGCTGCTTCACATTTTCCTCCGTGTACTCCCGATAGGAATTTTCTTCATTACGCCCAACTTCCAAAAGTCCCTTCGCTTCATAAAAACGAATGCTCTTGGCTGTCAGCCCGGTCAATTTTTCCACATCTTTAATTTTCATCTTTCAACCTCATTTCCCTCATGTTTTCATTACCCAAATGGGCATTTCCACACTCAAAATACACCTTCCCCTAAGGGGAAAGTCAAGGATTTTCGGGACTTTTTTGTAATTTATCTAATAAACGTAAAATACACCGCAATGGCCGCCTGCACCACAAGAATTGCTGGCATCCCCCACACAAAGTACCAATGCTTCGTCTTGTGTCGAAACACCTGCATACCCAAAATGCTTCCGATACTTCCTCCGATAAGTGCTGCTAAAAACAATTGCGCTTCCGGTACACGCCACTTGTGCTTCTTTGCACGATTTTTATCATATGCCATTTGAAAAAAAGCAAAAAGATTGACGATTGCTAAGTAAAGAATAAACCACTTCATTTGTTTGTCTCCCCTTCATTAAAATATGTGTTGAGTTTATTATACCGAAAGAATCTAGAATGTACAAGAAATTTGATTTTCACATATCACGACATAAAGCAAAAAAGCTGCCACACCAGATTTTCTTCCGGCATAGCAGCTCCTTCTCTCTCTTCATTACACTCTTTTCACAAACTCCGCATGCACTTCTGCATCACAGAATTTCTTTTCCTCGTTTCGAATGCTCTCTAGCTCCGCTTCCAAAGATTCCGCCACACATTTCTTCATGCTCACGATTCTCTCTGGATCAAACATCTCCATAATCTCGCCGTTCTGCAACATTTTCTGGCAGTACTCACGATATGCTTCCATGCTCTTGCGCATTTCGGCGTACACCTCTGCGGCCCCTTCCGCATCTCCGGCGCGAAGGCAGGAACGCATCATGTATACATAACTTTTGTTCTTCGCATGCTCAACATATAGCGCCATATCCTCCTGCTTCGCAATGGCCTCCATAACCCCAAGCCCCCATTTGGCAAAGGCAATGGTCTCTTCCTTGCTGGCATTCCACACATGGTCCTCAAGAAAATAGATGATCTCCTTGCTCATGGCTCTGGAAAAATTCTGAAGATTCTGGCGTGCCACCTTTTTCTCTCCCTCAAATCCGCCTTCCCAGAACGCAAGCTGGGCGCTGATTCCTTCCTGCAAACGGTTGGATGCCACACTTGGCAACACGTTGATATGCTCTCTCGCTTTTTCAAAATCATTGGCGTGGATATAAACCCAGGCGATGGCGTAGTGTGCTCGCTCCACCAATTCTCGTTTTGTGCTATAGCGAATTGCTAAAATACCTTTGCGAATTCCATCTGTGGAAATCGCCTCCCAACGCTCCGGCTGATCTGCCAAGAAACCATCAAAGTCCACAAATCGACTTAACCCTGCTATATTCTCAATATACATACACATAATCTCATAATTTGTCGGATTCTTCTCACATTCCCCTTTGAGATACTCGCAGAGCTCCAACCTCACATCTGGTGATCCACTCCACATCGCTTCCACCTTTTCCTTGATGTGGCGAAGCTCATTGACATCTCCCACGTTCTCTTCCATCCCAAACAAAGTATCTGTGGTCACGCCCAGAATCTGTGCCAATGGAACCACAAAGGAAATGTCTGGCATACCAACCTCCGATTCCCATCGACTCACTGCCTGCCCTGTCACACCCAACTGATCTGCTAACTCCTCCTGCGTCAGTCCTTTCTGCTTTCTCCACTTTTTGATATTGCTTCCGATTGAATCTGTCATGTTATATTCCTCCTATTCTGCGTCTGTTACAAACGCATGCTTACCTGTTTTTTCGTTCCTTGTCTGCAAGATATCTTGTTGATATAACTATAACAGAATTCACAAGGAAATACTAACAATTCTCCTTTTGCGAAAATCCAACGGTGCGTTGAGTGAGCAATTGACTTCCTTAATAAACAAATAAGAGCAATAATCGGCACCAAAATAGCAAAAATATGCTTGTTTCTTTCTTCCAAAAATAGTATAATTACTATATACGCATGTCGATTAGGTACTACGAAGGGAGCAAGTTTGCTATGTTTTCAAATAAACGAAAAACCATTGGTGTTATGGTAGAGGCTGTATCAAATGATTTTCCTAACTTAATCTGTCAGGGAATTATTCGTTCTGCAAACAAACTTGGTTATAATGTAGCAATTTTCTCCGCTTATAGCAAATATGGCTCACAAGGAAGTTATCTTATCGGCAATTATAAGATTTATGATCTTGCTCCTTATGAGGATTTAGATGGTATCATATTACTTTTGGATACCATCCAAAATCACCCAACCATCGAGCATCTTTTGGCAGAAATAGACTCTCGATGCCATTGCCCGATTGTTAGTATTCGAGAAAAAGTTCCAGGCGCGAACAATTTTCTTATCGACAACTCCAATTGCGTCGAGAAGATTGTCCGTCATTTTATTGAGGAACATCACTTTACCAAGCTTTGTTTTATGACTGGTCCCGAGGATCGTTGGTATTCGCAAGAACGTCTAGATTGTTTCCTTCGCCTTATGAAAGAGTATGATTTACCAGTAGGCGAACATCAAGTTTTTTACGGGGATTTTTGGACAAATATGGGACCACAGGCGTGCGATTGGTTCTTAAACGGCCAGGAGAGACCAGAGGCAATTATCTGCGCCAATGACCATATGGCTACTGCTGTGGCCAGCGAATTGATTCATCGTGGCTACGAAATTCCAAAAGACATCTGTGTAAGTGGCTATGACGGGTTGAAGGATACGGCACATTTTTCACCTTCCATTTCTACCGTCGCACTTCCTTTTACGCAAATGGGCGAACGAGCTGTCGAGGTTATCGAACAGCAGCAAAAAACACCTAACGATGTAGACGATTACTATTTTGATGTAAAATTAGTTACTCGCGAATCTTGCGGTTGTCAGCACATTAATGACCAAGAAGTAATTATAACACGACGAAATTACCACGAACGCACTCGAACCGAGCATAATCGACATATACAATTTAATTTTTTATCTACTCTACTTGGCGAGTGCACTACCTTTGATGAGATTAGTGAAGGCATGGCACAGTATATTTCCAATTTGTCGGGCTATCGAGACTACGCTGTATGCTTTTGCAATAAACTTGAAGACAGAAAAAGCTTTCGCAATTATTCAAATACCATGGAATTACGAATCGGTTTTCATTCCGAAACTAGGATGGAATCCGCACGCATTCCGTTTCCTCGTACCCAATTGTTACCTGCTGAGATAACATCGGATGCGCCACAAGCATGGTATTTTTCTCCCGTACATGTTGGCTCTAATACATATGGATATGAAGCCATTCAGTTTTGGAATACAGAACTAACAGGAAATGTATTCTTTGATTGGACCACGATTGTCAGTAACAAAGTTCATGATATATTGAATCAGCAAAAAATGAAATCGCTTATTGACGAGTTACAATACATGTACAACCGTGACGCCTTAACCGGTCTGTATAACCGTCGCGGATTCGAAGGATACGCCGACTTAATTTTACACAAATCCAAAGAAAACCAAGAACCTGTCTTTTTTGCTATTGTAGACATGGATGGAATGAAGCAAATTAATGATATATATGGGCATGTGGCAGGCGATCACGCACTGACTACAGTTAGTGCCGCAATTCAGTTTGCCTGCGGTGACCAGTTAATCTCCGCCCGTACTGGTGGAGACGAATTTGTCATTGTTGCTGGAAATGTTAACGAAAAAACAGGAACATCTTGCTTAGATACTATTCAGAAAAGATTAGATGAATATAATGATAGTGGCGAAAAACCATATCAAATTCATGTAAGTTTCGGTCATGTCTGCCGCATTGCTAGCCCAGAGGATTCCGTTGAAACTTTCATGAAAGACAGCGATGAAATCATGTACAAAAATAAAGTCGAAAACAAGCGCCGTCGTAACGAACCTCTTCGCTAGAGATTCCGGACGGCGCTTGTTCGTTGTTTACATTTCCTTCCTCATCACTTTATGATTCCATATTCAACCATAAGTTTTTTCTGGTATTCTTGATCTTCTATTGAACGAGTCAAATCTTCCATACGTTCATCCCGCAAAAGACACTTATTCAACAAATTTATTTCCTCTAACGTAGAACGTCTGCCAGCTTCCATACCGGCTTCCATACCAGCTTCCATGCCAGCTTTCCTTCCAGCTTCCATACCAGCTTCCATACCAGCTTCCAGACCTGCCCTTCTACCAGCTTCTTCGCCTTCTTCCCATGCCTCCTCGCGGATCATTCTCATATGCTTTTCCTGATCGTATTCAAATATACTCATCTGCACTACCTCCGCTCGGTTTTTCTCTAAAAACTCCTTCAAGATTCCCTCTGTTATGCACTCTCTTACAGCTTGTTCCACAGCCTCTCTTAAAGACATTTTTGACTTATATTTTCGTATCTTTTCCACATATTCCATATACCCGAACAGTGACTTACAATTTTTCTTTAGTTCTTCATTATATCCTGGATTAATATTGAGCTGAATCACCACCAATTCCAGACTCGGATCTTTTTCTTCTTTGGAATACAATTTCGATAAATATAACAACTTTCGTTCTGGTTGTTCTTTTTCTCCATTATAAAACACAATAAACTTTGGTGTCGGAAGTTGTAACGGACGACTTCCATATATGTTTTCATTGACTACCATTGTTTCATACATCCTTGAAACATAAAACAAATTTCGCAAAGGCATGTTTGGATTTATCGTGGATTGATGTTCATAAACATTTAATTGTGAATCCAATACACAAGAAAGATCATTTTTCATATTCATATAAATTGCATTTTCTAGTGTATTTACCTCCAACTCCTCTGGATTTTCAAAATCCGTTCCATTCACTGCATTAAACAATGACAATAATTCTGTTTTTTCCTTGAAAAGCGTTCGAAATACTGTGTCTTTGTACGGACTTCGTGGAACAGGAATGTCATGCAATATCCAGGGACTTTCTGTCTGTACTTCATAGTATACATTTTCTTGGGATTGTGTCATACATTTTCCTCCTTTACTGGCAGAAAAATCAACAAACGCACCATAATATTCTTTTTCTATGTTTCGTCCTTCTCCTGCCTATACAAACTAAAACATCCGGTTACAATAAGCAAGAGTTATCAGAAACTGTCACATACAGTGTAAGAATGCGAGAATCCTCCGCAAGAAAAAAAGATACTTTTGCTTGCCACTAGTATAACATGCTTTACTAGGAAATACAAGTAAATTTTCCTTTCCACACATTATTTGTCCCCCCATACCAATCTACTTATCGTGCACACCATAATAGCCCCCGCACATGCGAGGGCTATTACACATCAATGTTGATTCATTTAAAACGTAATTGTTTTTGGTGCTTCGGTAAATGAACAAATCTGTGCGGTAGCATTTTTCAGATAAAATACTTCCGTATTACCATCACCTGCTTTGTACATTGCTTGGAGAGATGGATAAGCTTCTAACATATGCTCCTGAGCAGCGATTCTCTCATCCAACACAGCCTCTGCTGCCACACGAATCCATTTTCCCTCTGCCATTGCAGAAATCTCAACTTTCGGATTCTTTTTCATTTGCTGGGATACGGACTTAACTTTCCCCGTCTGGATATAAAGCTTGTCCTCAAACAGATCAATGGTTCCAAAAGGACGGACACGTGGTTGGTCTCCATCCATCGTTGCAAGGTAATATACCTCACTCTTTTTCAAAAACTCATATACTTCCTTCATTATGTAGACCTCCTATTTCTCACTACAAAACGTAACTTCTTTTCCTTCCAAGATCATGTTGGTGGTTCTTACCGCACACATCTTTCCGCACATGGAACAAGTATGTCGATCCGAAGGGGGTGTACTTTCATAATATGCTCTTGCCTTGTCTTTGTCAATGGCGATTTTAAACATCTCTTCCCAATCCACCTTATGTCTTGCCACTGCCATTTCATTATCCGCATCGGTAGCATGAGGAATCCCTTTAGCGATGTCCGCTGCATGGGCTGCAATTCTACTTGCGATGACACCTTCCTTCACATCATCCACATCTGGCAGACGAAGATGCTCTGCTGGTGTTACATAGCACAGAAAATCCGCTCCACTGGCTGCCGCTATAGCTCCACCGATGGCAGATGTGATGTGATCATATCCCGGTGCAATGTCTGTTACCAATGGTCCTAGCACGTAAAATGGTGCATTGTGGCACAAACGCTTCTGCAATTTCATATTGGCTGCAATCTCATTCATCGCCATATGCCCCGGGCCTTCCACCATCACCTGCACATCTTTTTCCCACGCCCGCTTTGTCAGATTGCCAAGTTCTACAAGCTCGGCGATCTGACCTGCGTCGGTGCTGTCAGCCAGACACCCTGGACGCATGGCATCTCCAAGACTGATGGTAACATCATACTCTCGAAGGATCTCCAACACCTCATCGTAGTACTCATAAAATGGATTTTCATTTCCTGTCATCATCATCCAGGCAAAAAGCAAGGAACCACCTCGGGACACAATATTCATCTTACGCTTGTCTCGCATAAAGGCCTCCACAGTACGGCGATTGATACCTGCATGGATAGTAACAAAATCCACACCCTCCTCCGCATGGGCGCGAACTACTTTCAGAAAATCTTCTGCCGTGATTTCCAGCAGATCTTTTTCCAAATAGCCGATAGCATCATACATTGGCACCGTACCGATCATTGCAGGAGATTTGGCGATCAACTCCTGACGAAAACCGTTTGTCTTTCCATAGTTACTTAGATCCATAATTGCCTCGGCACCATATTTTAATGCCACTTCCACCTTTTTCATCTCTCGCTCATAGTCATTGCAGTCTCCAGATATACCGAGATTCACATTGATTTTTGTACGAAGTCCGGTTCCAATTCCCTCTGGGGAAATACTCTTGTGATTCATGTTACATGGAATCGCCACTTCGCCCTTTGCTACAAGCTCGCGCAATTTCTCTGGATCCATGTACTCTTTCTCCGCCACCACTTTCATCTCTGGTGTAAGGATTCCCTTCTTTGCCGCTTCCATTTGTGTTTTATATTCTCTCATATGATTTATTTTCCTTTTCTTTCTTTATTTTTTCACGCATCTTGGTCCTATTTTTTCGTAATGGCAAAGACATGATTCATGGGGCCACTTCCTTTTCCCAAGTCCAGCATCGCCGATAACGCTCCGGATATATAGATCTTGGCGTCTTGCACTGCCACTTCCAACGATAGCCCCTTTGCTAGATTTGACGCAATGGCACTGGAAAGGGTGCAGCCCGTTCCATGGGTGTTTGGATTGGGAATTCGCTTTCCATAAAACCATTGTTTTTTGCCACGGTTATATAACAAATCATTGGCATCATTTATGCTGTGACCGCCTTTGCACAACACCGCACAATCATACGCTTCGCTAATTGCCTTTGCTGCCACAATCATATCTTCCTCATTTTCGATGGTCATTCCTGACAGCACTTCTGCCTCCGGAATGTTAGGTGTTACAACCGTAGCAAGAGGAAGCAAGCGCTGTTTTAGTGTCATGACAGCCTCATCATCCATCAGCTTCGACCCACTTGTAGCAACCATAACCGGATCCACCACAATGTTCGTTGCCTTGTACTCTGTCAGGCACTCTGCGATGGTTTCAATCAAAGCCACCGAGGACACCATACCTATTTTAATGGCATCTGGGAAAATATCCTGCAGCACCGCCTCCAACTGCTGCCGCAAAAATGTCGGCGTCACTTCTGAGATTGCCGTCACTCCAACGGTATTTTGCGCCGTCAAAGCCGTGATGACGCTCATTCCATAGACACCGTTGACGGTCATGGTTTTCAGATCTGCCTGGATTCCTGCGCCACCGCTACTATCACTTCCTGCGATGGTTAATACTTTCGGCATTATAGTTGACACTGGCTTCTCCATCGCATCCTGCTCTACGATTTCTCCTGCCACTTTCCGTAATCGTTTTGTTGCAACCACGATATCCTCTGCACCAAAGATTGCGGAAACCACAGCGATTCCACACATACCACCGCCCGCAATCTCCCACACATTATCCAAGTGGATTCCGCCGATTGCCACCGCTGGGATCCGCACCGAAGAGCAGATTTCTCTAAGCCTCTCCTTGGTAATACGAAGAGCATTTGTTTTCGTTGGCGATGGAAACACAGCACCCACACCCAGGTAGTCTGCGCCCTCTGCCTCTGCTTTCTTTGCCTGCTCCACCGTCTTTGCAGTAGCACCAATAATAAAGTCCGCTCCCATCCGCTGTCGGATTTGACTCACGGACATATCTTCCAGTCCCACGTGGACCCCATCTGCTCCTGCTTTTATCGCAACTTCTAGATTGTCATTTATGATAAATGGCACTTGATAGCGTTCACATAACTGCTTTAATCGGATGGCTTCTCTTATAAAATCCTCTTGTTCCAACTCCTTTTCTCGGAGCTGAACCATGGTCACGCCACCTTGCAGAGCCTCTTCCACCTGCTGGTACAACGTCTGCTTCCCCGTCCATGCTCGATCTGTCACCGCATAGAGAAGCAATTGATTTTGGTCAAACTTCATCTTTTCCTCCAATCCACAGCATGTCATTTTCACATTTCATCCAGCTACTCATGATACAAGCGCCTTGCGCCCCTGCTTCCATTACCTTTGAGATATTAGTAGCATCTATCCCGCCAATTCCGTAAACCGGAATGGATACGTGTTCACACACCTTGCTTAAAAATTCAATTCCTCGTGGCGGCAATCCCTTTTTGCAATCCGTAGCAAAGATGTGGCCCGCTACCACATATGTGCATCCAAGTTTTTCGGCTAATGCCGCTTCTTCCACAGAATGGCAGGAAGCTCCGATTTTCTTGAATCTTACTTTCGCATCCTCATCCAACTCTTTCAGCCGATGTAATGGAAGGTGAATGTTCTCTGCCCCCAGTTCCAGTGCCACTGAAACAAAGCTATGTAAGATACAAGTTACCTCGTACTTCTCGCAAATTGCCATTACCTGTGCGGCAAGGGTTTTGTAAGAATCCTCATCCATATCCTTCTCTCGCAGGATAATTCCTTCCGGACCACACTTAACGAATTTCTCTACCTGATTTAAAAAATTATATTTGCACAGATTCCGGTTCGTTACCCCAATGATCTTATACATATAAATAATCGTTCAGCACCGGCTGCAATCCTTCCTCAGCAATATCTTGATACATCGTATCAAAACTACGACCGTCATTGATTTCGAACTGCTCGTCACCCTCTGTGCCGTCCTGCTCCTTTCCCGTATATTTGCTTTCGTGGTCGCCGATTCCCGTAGACACACCAGCAGACACCTTTGTGGCTGCGATTTTTATAATTCCATTTCGAAAAGAAACACTTTCTCGTGACGATACCGTAATTCCCACAAAAGGAAGGAAAATACGATACGCGCACAGAATCTGACAAAGCTGTGTTTCATGGACATCCCGCGGATTGATTGTAGTATTGTTGATAATTGGCCGCAAACGAGGACAGGAAAGGGACATCTCTGCATGAGGGTATTTTCGTTGCAAATAATATACATGCAATGCACTGGCAAGAGCATCTTTATGAAAATCCGACAACCCCAGCAAAGCAGAACACGCCACTCCTCGCATTCCCGCCATCAATGCTCGTTCCTGTGCCTCAAAGCGATATGGGTAAATTCTCTTGTGCCCCAAAAGATGGAGCTGTTCATATCGTTCGGCATCGTAAGTCTCCTGAAAAACTGTGACATAATCCGCCCCGCACTCATGCAGATACCGATATTCATCGGTGTTTACCGGATAGATTTCCAACCCCACCATACGGAAATATTTCCGCGCTAATTTGCACGCCTCACCGATATACGTCACGTCACTTTGCGCCCGGCTTTCTCCTGTCAGAAGCAATATTTCCTCCATTCCACTGTCCGCAATTACTTTCATCTCATGTTCAATCTGTTCCATATTTAACTTCATACGCTGAATGTCGTTGTAGCAGTTGAAACCACAATACACACAATAGTTTTCACAGTAATTTGCAATGTACAATGGTGTAAAGAGGTAAACCGTATTGCCAAAATGTTTTCTCGTTTCAAGGCGGGCTTTCTGCGCTATTTGCTCCAAAAACGGTTCTGCTGCTGGAGACAAAAGTGCCTTAAAATCATCGATGGAACATGTGTCGTGTTCCAGGGCAGCCTTCACATCCTGAGCAGTATATTTTTCGTAGTCGAACTGCTCCACCTGGGTCAGCACATTTTCCATAATGTCCGAATTAATCTGCTCCATTCCCTCCATATACTCCATGTGATTGCTTCTAGAAGACGGGTCGGTTTCCAACTGATGCTTTTTGGCAAGGGCACCCTCCGACAAATGTTTTGAATCTACAAAATACTGATTCTCCATACTTCTATTTTCCTCCATTTCGCTACATTAGTCTCTCAAAAATCCTGTGAGGGGATCCGAAGCCGAGGCACCACGAAGAAGCACTCTGCCAAGTCCGGAAAGATATGCTTTACGTCCTGCCTCGATGGCCTGTCGGAATGCTGACGCCATCATTGGCAGATCCCCAGCTGTGGCAAGTGCCGTATTGGCCATAATCGCTGCCGCTCCCATTTCCATAGCCTCACACGCCTGAGATGGCTTACCGATTCCCGCGTCCACGATAATCGGCAAATCAATTTCATCAATCAAGATTTGAATAAAATCCTTCGTCGCCAATCCTTTATTGGAACCGATGGGCGACGCCAATGGCATAACCGCCGCTGCTCCTGCGTTTACCAGATCGCGCGCGGTATTCAGATCCGGGTACATGTATGGCATAACCACAAATCCCTCTTTGGCAAGAATCTCCGTCGCTCGTACCGTAGCCTCGTTATCCGGCAAAAGATATTTGCTATCTCGCATAATTTCGATTTTTACAAAATCCCCACAGCCAAGCTCCCTCGCTAGACGTGCGATACGCACCGCTTCTTCTGTGGTTCGCGCCCCCGATGTATTCGGCAGCAAGGTTACTCCATCTGGAATATAATCCAAGATATTCTCTTGATCCTTTGTATTGGCACGACGCACCGCAAGAGTGATAATCTCCGCTCCCGCATCTCGCACCGCCGCCTCGATCAGATTCAACGAGTACTTTCCCGACCCTAAGATAAATCGAGAATGAAACTCGTGGCCTCCGATGATTAATGTATCCTTTATCTCTGTATTTGTGTTCATACAATCCATTCCTTTCGTTTTCTTTCTTTTCTATGCTTCCGCCTCTTCCCCGGCGATGATTCGCAACACTGCATGGGCCTGATGCGCTGCACAAAGCATCACTCTCGATGACACCAAACCGATGTCATCCGCCACGTCGCTCGCCTCATCACCGCACAGATAAAAATGCGACGTGATTTTTCGCGTCTGAATCTCATTGGCTGGTAAAAGTCCTGCCATGCCGGAAGCCGCCACGATATACTTTTCCGGCAACTGTTCCAACACACCGTTCACCAGCATTGCTTTGTTTTCTGCTACGTCAAAGGCTTCGCAAATAATACTGTCTTTTGCAAAAAGTTGCGGGATATGCGCCTCTGTAATCTCTATGGAATCTGTCACAATTTCACAATATGGCATGATTTCCAGCAAATTTTCTTTCAACGCCTCGGTTTTGTACATGCCAAGTTGGGACGCCTTGTACTGCTGCCGGTTCAGATTCGATATGTCGACTCGGTCAAAGTCAATGAGATGTAAATGCCCTATGCCGGCTCTTGCTAACGCGATGGCAATGTTAGAGCCAAGACCGCCAAGCCCGCAGATAGCCACCGAGGCTTTCTGGAATTTCGTAAACGGTTCGGCTCCGATTCGCTCTATAAGAGCAGCATCTAGTTCTTGTTTTGTCGGTATCATGCTTTTCTACCTTCCTAAAAATGTTAGTTCATGTCGTTACGCGATGTTTGTGCCACACACGTGAACACAAAGTCGCTAGGAGAAAAAGCGCATACACGCTTTTTCTCCTTATCCCCCACCCACAAAACTTACCACTTCCAACGCATCGCCGTCTTGCAAAATCGTGGCATCATACTGGGCTTTCGGTACGATTTCACCATTGCACTCAATGGCAATTCGGTTTCTGTCGTAGTTTGTTTCTTTCAGATATTCCGCAATGGTCTTGCCGGAGATATCAAGTTGTTGTCCGTTTACTTTTACCATGGTTCTGTCCTTTCTGCGGGGATTGCACGGCTCTCTTCGACTTAACCCGTGCGCACTCTTCGATGCGAACCATGTTCGCTATTGCTGACGCAAGCTCTAACGCATTCCAGGCGCATTCGTATGCTATCGCATACTCATCGCGGACTGCGCCATATAGAAAAAAGACTTCTGTATTTACTGTGAGCACCCTAACGGGTTCGCTAGCATATAACACGGATATCTTACGAGCAAGCTCGACGATTATCCGCGCTATGCTAGCATAACACTCACAGTAAACCCCGAACCTTTTTTTTCTGCACGGCTTAAGTCTAACGCGCAAAGAAGGGAAGGTGCCATGTAGGCATCTTCCCTTAAAATTCACACATATGTTCCAGGCTTCCCTACGTTGGCATTATCCAAATCAGGTTAATGGGTCGAAGGTCATACCTTCCTCTCAGCCTGTCATACAAGCTCCCCGCTGTTATTCTATTTTGATTGTTAGTATACTGCAGCAGTTTATAAATGTCAATCTATTTTTTCAACAAACCATTAACATCCTAGGTACACATATTCCGTATTTTTATAAACAATATTCTTTCATATAGTCCGCAAAATAAGGCAACGCCAACGAAATATAAGCCTGTCTAGCATCTAAAATCCCACGCTTTATGAGCCTATCCCGATACATCGAGTAATTCCCAGCACGATTTTCCATGAGTTTAAGTACTTCTTCTCGCTTGTACTCTGTTTTTTCCGTAAGAAGGCTTACTAAAAATCTGTCTGCCTCAGTCATTTCCTCCCATATTTTCTCATACGAATAAGCAAACAACTCTGCTTTAAGATCTGGGATAAGATCTTCCAAACTCTCTGCACTGCCTTTTTTAAAATATAAAGCGCCAAGTTTCTGAAAAGCATATGCATACCCTTTGGTACATTTTGCCATTTCGCGTGCTTGTTCCCCTTCTATATTGAGCTTGTTTTTATACATTTCGGACATTCTTACCATATTCAGCGGCTCTGTCTTTATGGTAGTTGCCCTTCTGAAAAACGTAAGATTCTTTACATTACTGACTTCTTGTATATTTTCATAAAGTCCTGTACACACAAGATATACCGGATAATTCGCTCTAAGCCATCTTCCATATTCCGATGCAAATTTTATCATTTCTGTCGTCTTTGATACTTCATCAATTCCAACAAGAATCTTTTTTCCATTTTCCTGTGCTTGCTGAATCATGGACTCAACTTCAACGCCTATGTCAAAAAAAAGATTCTTTGTATCACTCTTCCCAAAACCCTCTTTATGAAGCATTGCTGCAATCTGCCACAACATGTCTCTTGTAGGATTCAAATCAAAAACAAGCCAGCCTCTTTCTTTATTCATTTCACTTTTTAATTCTTCCTCTATCTTAGCAAGAATTACCGTTTTACCAGAGCCTCTGACTCCGGTAATCTTATACACAGATTCCGAAGGATGGTCATAACTAAAATTTTCAAGAATTTCATCTGTTTTATGAGTCGCTATATACGTATATTCCGGCGCTTTGCTAAATGTCGTTGTAAACGGATTTTGCATTTAATCACTCCTCTTTATACTTTTTTTTCAAGACAAATATATGCCCTCCCCTACAACCACCCCTGCCTCTTCCACCAATCCATATCCGCCGGACTGTACCCCATCCCCTTTTGCATCTGCTTCATCATGAAAAACAAAAATCGTTGCTTCACTCCCGGCTTCACATGGCCCATTTTCTTCGGAATCGCTTTTGCAATTTTCCCAGTCCTCTTCTTTGCCCCTTCCTTTTTCTTTTCGCTCATTTCCTCCCAGCTTGTAGCAGATACCGTAAACGGAAGCTGATAAATCTTTCCCACGTTCCACCATGACAACTGCTTCGCAATCTGAGCTGTCGTATTATTTGCTCCAGCCCCGGCGGTAGTGCTTATGGCAATTCCGATTTTATCTTTCATGGCAGGGTGCGGCCGATGATTCATAAAACGATAGCACATATGATCAAAAAAGGTTTTCAACTGCCCTGACATACTGAGGCAATAAGTGGGAGAATTGATCACAATTACATCTGCCGCCTCCATCGCTTTGGCAATCGGCGCAATGTCCGAATGATGCGGACACGCCTGCTCCCCCTTCATAACACATCCCACGCATCCTACACAATGTTCCAGATGATTGACATAAAATTCCTGGATATCTTTCTTCTCACAAGGTAATTGTTCCAACAACATATGAGTGATGTGATACGTACTTCCCTGATGCTGTTGTCCGTGAATCACTGCTATCTTCATAACTTGTATACCTCCGTAAATTGTTTTACGCTCCGTTCTACTTTTTCCAATGCGTCCTCTAACGTAATGACACCATAATCATATTCCTGCATCATACTCAATACCGGTGCATAAAACTGATATGCCATAATCTCGGCATCCCATTCTTTCCCCTTGTTTTCTTTCTGCGCCAATAGCATCTGGAAAATGCGAGTATTGTACCCAATGGGCTCCCTAATAAAACTCCCCACATACAATCTACCGATTTCTTTCCGCTCAAACCCGCTGATCAAGAATAGCTTTCGGCACTTTGAAAGAAATGGTTCCTGCACATACACTGAAAAAATTTGCTTTACCATTTCACACATAGCTTCCTTCGTAATGCTCATATACTGCTGTTCATTTTCTGTAGGTGCCTGGAAAATCTCTGCCGTCTTTTCCTGAAAGAGTTCCACGATGGCAGAATATATAGCCTCCTTGTTACTAAAATGTTTGTAAATCGAGGCCGCTTTGATCCCCACTTCTGTTGCGATGTCTCTCATAGAGACCCCTTCATAGCCTTTCACCGAAAATAAATCCAGCGAGCAATAAATGATTCTATCCCGCGTACTTAGTCCTGACATACTTCCTCCAATCTCCTCATACAAAAAGGATAACAAGTGTTAGCCTTATTTTAGCTAACATTCGTTATCCTGTCAATCACTTTTTGAAATTATATCCTAAAACTCATTCTTTAAGCTTCTCTCAAACAACTGCTCCAGCTCACTCTTGGCGTCCTTTTCTTCATACAAAATTCCATACACCGCTTCGCAAATTGGCAGCGCAACACCATAATTTTTTCCCAGATTTCGCAACGCCTTCACCGTGTAATATCCTTCCGCCAATTTCCCGTACTCTCCGCCCCGGACAACACACTCGCCATATGCACGATTCTGACTATGTTCCGAAAAAACCGTCGCCTCATAATCTCCCAGATGGCACAGACCATACACCGACTGCTCCTTTCCTCCCATTGCCGCAATCAGCTTGCCAATCTCTCTGGTACCCCTTGCCATCAGCGCACCTTTCAGCGTCGCCATATCCAGACCATCCAGCATCCCCGCCGCAATTCCAATGACATTTTTGGCTGCCGCTCCAATCTCATTTCCGATCATGTCCGTTCCATAGTAAAAACGAATCAAGGAACTGGAAAAGGTCTGAATCAAATCGTGTTTCACAAACTCATCCTTGCTATCGATCACCATACAGTTGGCAATGCCACGATAAAACTCCTGGATATGCCCCGGTCCAAGCCAAACTGCCACCTTATTACTATAATCCACCGCATCATCCACCACTTGGCTCAGTCGTCGATCCGTTGCAATCTCCATTCCCTTCATGCAAAGCACAATCTTCTTGTTCTTCACCTGCATCTCACCAAGTTGCTGTGCCACCCCATGAAGTTGTTGGGAACCAATAGAAATCAGCACAATCTCCGCCTGCACTGCCTCCGCCAAATCCGTGGTCAGCGTTACGGATTCCGGCATCATCAGGTATTCATTTTTCCGCTGTGACATCAGCTGTTTCATATTTGCCGACTGCTGCCGTCCATACAGTGTGACATCATGGCCAATCTTATCCAGATACCACGCCAGAAAACTTCCCCATCGTCCACAACCGATGACGAATATTTTCTGCGACGTCTTTTCCTTATCCGGAATCACGATTTCCTTCTGATATTTTATCTTCGTCAAATCCGCATGAACAATGTCATTTACAGTAATTCCATATAGCTCCGAGATCTTCACCATCGTCTCCACATCTGGCACAGAACTCCCGGTTTCCCACTTACTCACAGCCTGCCTCGACACACAAAGTCTAGCCGCCAATTCATCCTGTGTGATTTTATAATACTTTCGCAACTCCGACAAATATTTTCCTATGTTCTCACTGTTCATGCCCTTTTCCTCCATATGCAAGATATTTCTCCTACGTACTAGCATACAGGAAAACCATTAGAAACGCTAGCGAAAGTTCGTAGCATATGGAGGTGAAAAGCAACTAATCTGATCACGCATCTGCACAATGCTGCCGCAAAAAATACACCACTAAATACTCAATGACATTTCTCATACCACAAATTCACCATGAAAACAAGCCTTTTTCCAAAATCGCCCATATGTTACAATGGATACGGCATTACACATGCTAATCATTGAAAAAGAACGGAGATTATCATGAACGAAAATACAAACAACCAAATCCACGTTTCACCCCTTGCCAAAACATGGATTTTAGACTTGGACGGAACCATCGTTGTACACAACGGCCCATACATTTATGGTGAGGATCGTTTTCTTCCTGGTGCCAAGGAGTTCTTGGACAATATTCCGGCCCAGGATATGATCATTTTCCTCACCGCTCGGTGCAACTATGAAAAGGCACATACCCTGCGGTTTTTAGAAAAAAATAACGTCCGCTACGACCACATTATTTTCAATGCCGGTCACGGCGAACGTATATTGATTAATGATAATAAACCAGATGGTCTCGTCACTGCCATGGCAATCAACACCACAAGAGACCATTTCTGTGAGACGGAATTTGTCACCGATCCTAGCATGGGAACGATGTACGACTAGATAAGAGTGAAATATCTTTCCTTCATCTTATCATCAAAGGCAACCAATTTTCCATGATCAATACAATACATTCGGTCACAAAGTTTCTCCAGATATTCATGCTGGTGACTGGTAAGCAGCAATGTTCTTCCAGATTCTTTCAGACCACTCAATATGTTTGTAATATCCTTGTTGGTTTGGAAATCCAACGCATTATATGGTTCATCCAGAATAACAATTTCTTGATTTTCCATAATTGCTTGCGCGATTCCTAATTTTTGCTTCATTCCCATAGAGTATTTTTTAACTGGAGTTTTATCCCTCCAATCCAAACCAACAAGACTCATTGTTTCTTTGACTTCCTCTTCCCCAATGCGATTTTGGATTTTGGCCAACATTATGAGATTACGGTAGCCCGAGTAGTATTCGATATAACCTGGTTCGTTTATCAAAATTCCCACATCTTCCGGAAAATCATAATCTTTCTCTCCAATCTTTTTTCCGTTTATAGAAACGGATCCGCTACTTACTGGCAAAAGCCCTGTCATAAGCTGAAACAGAACCGATTTTCCCGTTCCATTTGCCCCCACGAAACCAACGCATTCACCCGTCTCTATCTTCAAGTTGATATCCGAGTACAAGTTCTTGTTGTCCCATCGCTTCCCCACATTTTTTAACTCAATCGCCGTTGCCATACTCATTCCTCCACTTCTTCTGTGATAAATTTTCTCGTCTTTCCAAATACACAGGAACAATCTTTATTGCTAGAAATCCAACCGCAAACGCTACCATCGTGTGAATCGCCATGTTCAGCAAACCATTTTGCGAGTAATTTTCCATCAATTGATAGAGAGATGCGTTTCCAAATATCCAAGATTGATTGATTACTCCAACACTTCCCAACAACAGATTGATGGCGTATCCACTAAACGTCAGCAAAAATGCAATGGTGGTACTTGGCATATATTTTACCAATAATTGATTCCATAAAAACAGAAATAAAAGTTCAACCATTCGAAGGAAGAATGACACTACTACCAACACCATGATTGTCTCTGTTTCCAATCCATATGCACTTGCAATATCCTCATTTATTGTTGAAACAACACTTCTACTGGTGAAATAAATCACCCCCAAAAGCACCACACCTACCACACTATACATCATTACATATTTCATCAGAAACGTAAGATTTGAAATACGAATCATTTGTTCCCACTTCCGTCTGCTTTGACATCGAAATTGAGCGAGCTGATTTTTGCCCTTTTTTTCATTTTCCAGGAAGATATCAATAACAAAAATAGGAAATACAAAAAACATAATGTAATACAAAAACTCAATCAGGTGAAATCCCATATTGGAATATCCTTTTGTGATTAAAAAGAGAAAATCCATGACATTTTCGTGTTGAAGCATCGTTGGAACCAACTGTATTCCCAAAAGAACCACTACAAATGCAACTACAACCTGTGGATTGCAAGTCACCTTACCTAACATCTCACAACTCATGGTCCGCCTCCCAGAATGTCTTGCACGGATACATGTATTTCTCAGAAGAATTGGCACAATACACATAACTGCAACATACCCCAGCACTTTTAACACTCCATAAAATGTCTTTCCCACAAAAAGCACATGGTGTAACACAAAATAATTATTTAGACACAAAAATCCCAACAACGACTCATTCATTTGTGTCCGAAATCCGATCATCACACTTACAAGAACAAGAACCATGGCAAGTACCGTTGCCATCTTCCCTTTCCACTCGTACGCATAAAACATCACATTGCAAATGACAAACAACCCCAAAACCAAATAGATTCCCACGGCCGCCAGAGCTTCCATCGGGGTTCTAAAATAATCTTTGAAATGCAACAAATATTCCAATGTGTCATGATATTTCGCCGCCAACAAATGTCCCGTAAAACCATTACGGACGGACAATCGTGTCATCCCGATAAGGGCAGCAATTATCACATGGCATAAAACCACCAAACATATTTTCACAAATGCACTTGTCATCTGCATCTTATAGTATCTTTTTATGCTTTGATATCGAATCTTCTCCACATTGCTACGTGTGCGAATATTACCGAACGTCCAGTAAATAAAATAAAGAAACAACCCATATATCAAATAATAATGATTTGTAATATTCAACAAAATGAATTCCCATGTGGAGAGTTCAGCAGCTACTCCTACATTTAACTGCTGTCCACATGTAAACGCATATATGCACAGTAGCACAAGAAGAGAATAATTGTTTTTTTCTTTTCGTAGTTGTTCTTTAATATTTCTGTACATTGTCATACAGTCTCCTTCTCCTCATTCCCAACCCAAAAAGGATGATTGAGGTTACAAATACAAATCCCACTACACCTACCGCATATGTCCACACATGCATTACTTCTGGTGATAAACGATTCAACACATAGGATGTCATCACACTGTATTGCGGAATCTGTACGATACCTGTAATCATATTTTCCGCCATACAATATATAAATGGCGCCAGCGACACAACAAAAATGTTATCTACATAAAGCGCAATCATATACCCAAAACCGGTAAACAAACTTGCCACCACACCTTTCCATAGGCACCACATAAAACCAAACAGCAGCGGGGATGTTGCCTGATATGTTCCGAATACATAATTTTTAACATGATCATCGCCCCCATTTGCTCCTTGATAGAAAATATGTACCGAAACAAACAAACTGATAAAATACATAAGGAACACTGCGAGTGCACTCAACAACATTCCCGCCAAAATTTGCTTGTATATGTAACTGGATTTCTTTACTCGAACAGCTACGTACTCGATAAATCTACACCTTCTTTTCATAAGTAGCACGTAAGAAAACGGTAAACTTACAAGCAATGGCAAAAAGAAATCCATGACCTTACAACCATGATACCATATCTCAATTGGATAATAGATTGCTGTGTTTTTGGCTATCATTCCACAAGAAACAAGCAAAACCACAACACCAACTACAAATACGAACAACACTGACAAACATATTTCCTTTATATTCTCTTTCATCTGTCGCATAATAACTCACTCCGTTTCTTCTAGTTAATTTAACTATATCCGCTGTATCTTATCACTAGTTTTCCGTTTCCTTAATTCTACCTTAACAAAACAAAAGAGTCGCAAGCGACTCTTTTACATACAACTTTATTATATTGTAATGACAAATTTCGTACCTTTCTCCACTTTCGACTCAACTTCAATGTTCCCACCATGTATGGTGATAATTTCTTTCGCAATAGCCATCCCCAATCCTGTTCCTTTGGTACTGGAAGAATTGGTACCACGATAATATCGTTCAAAAATATGCGCCGCATCTTCCTTGCTCATGCCACAACCGTTATCCTGCAAGACGATTTGTGCCCCCTCTTCCATGGGTGAAACCTTAATGAACAGACAGATGGGCTTTTCATTATGTATAAACGCATTTTGCATAATATTCATCAATGCACGTTTCAATAAATGACGATCACAGTCAACAACTACCGAAGCTTCTTCCTCATACCTCATCTCCGTAGCGGTGGGTATCATTGAACTTATGTCATCCATACATTCCTTAAATAAACAAGACAGATTGGTCTCTTCACACTTCAAGACAACTTTCCCTTCCCCTAACTGCTCACTCAATCTCAAGTCCGCCACAAGTCCCTCGATGACATCTTCCGCCTTCAACATCTCCATCCCATAAGACGCAATCTCATCTCTCTGAAATACATATTCTGCGTTAGATAAGATTTCTGCATATCCCCGAATCGTAGAAAGCGGCGTCTTGATATCATGGGATACATTGGCGATCCACTCGTTTCGATTTCGTTTATTCTCCTTCAATCGACTATCTAGAACATCCAGTTTCTTGAACACGTCATGGAATATTCCTTTGTGCGAATATTGTTTCTGATATGTCCCCTTGGATACATGTTCAATCCCATTGATAATATCTGTCATAGGTGTAGATATTTTCTTCATAAAAATGTAGGAAGCCACTAAGACAACTAACACAAAGGCCCCTACTAAAACAAAGATACCCTTAACGATTTCATCCTTGCCATTTCCTACATTCGTATACGAAATTTTACTCACAAATTCACTGTCGCACCCAAGAAGCACGCCATAATTGGTCTCGGTATCCGTACTAAGAGCTTGTCCCCACACCGTATACCCAGCCATCTGATCAGATTTAAGACACACATCTACCAAATCAAATGGTTCATACCTTTTTGGTATATCCGCTGTTGTATTCTTTTCTAGTATGACCTTCCCTTCTTCATCCATAACTTGAAGCCATAAATCATATTTCTCTAGGCTATCCAACACAAATTTGTCCAAATGAACCTTTTCATTTTCCACCGTAATGTGCTGGTCAATTCCTAAGATTAAATACTGTGGCATGCTCAAATCTACGTCACGATTACTAAACAAAAACAAACAACTACCGATCCAAATTACAATAACGGCCACAATTGCCAAAAAAAACATCTTATAAAATGTTCTAATAATTTTCCAGTTCATATCTACACCACTCTCTATTTGACTGAAATATTATATTTCAAATCGATATCCTCGTCCCTTTACCGTAACTAAATATCTTGGATTTGATGGTTCTTTCTCAATCTTTTCCCGAATTCGACGTATATGTACCATAACGGTATTGTCGTACCCATCGTACTCATACCCCCAAACCCGTGAGATAATTTTTTCCTTACTTAATGTGATATTTCGATTTTCCACCATATATTCCAACAAGAAGTATTCTTTTGCCGGCATTTCAACTAATTTTGAATCCACATACAATTCCCGCTTTTCCAGATCTATAACACAATTTCCAAAAGCAATCTGATTTGTGTGCTCACTCATCCCTTTATTTTCATAAAAATTCTGCCTACGCAACATGGCACTCACACGCGCCACCAACTCCTTTGGGGAAAAGGGCTTCATAATGTAATCATCGCCACCCACCTTAAAAGATATAATTCGATCCATTTCTTCTGACCTTGCAGACAAAAACAAAATTGGCACCATGGATTTTTCACGTATCAAACGACATACTTCATAACCTTCCATATCTGGAAGCATAACATCCAGAATGATGATATCCGGGGAAATTTCCTCACACTTTTCTATGGCATTTTTTCCCGTATTTGCACGAAAAACATTGGAGAAATTTTCCTTTTTTAACACAACCTCAATCATATTTAGAATCGGAATCTCATCATCCACCAACAGTATTTTCTTATTATATATTTCACTGCTCATATCACTACCGCTTCCTATGTATTCCACCATTATAACCGCACCACATCGATGCATGTTCCTATGTATTCCACTTGGTCCATTCTTTTCAATACCACATCTTCCTTCATTTTATGTACACATTGCAAGCGGTACTGACCTTCCTCCTCCAAAAATTTCCGAAGATACGCTCTTCTTCCTTTGTAAAACATGGCGTACTCACCATGCTTCGGAAAACGATTTGCCAAAAGCAAAATATCTCCCTTACAATAAAGCGGCGCAAATTCATTGGTCGTCAGCTCAATGGCAACATATGCATTTTGTACTGTCGTCTCAATCTCATCTACATCGCAATCGTCATATACCAAACCATCCAAAATCGCTCCACGAGAATGCAAACACGGAACCATATGTTTTTCTACGGCTTCTCTCTGTTCTTTTACCGCCAATGCCTCATACTTTGCAGCCAACAGCAGGAGACTTTTTCCATGTTCTCCACACTGGCGAAAATGTTGCAACAATGTACGTTCTTCTTGGCTATGAGGGCACTCCCCCAGCAAACAATTTACACTAAGCCCTAACGCATGACTTATCTTTAGTAGCGTGGACACCTTGGGATCCTCTGTTCTTCCATAATAAATATTTCGCACGGTCTCCAACGGTAAGTCGCACATTTCCGCAAATGTTGCAATAGATATTTCCCGCGTATTCAATAACTCTTTCAATCTTGCACTCAAGATGCGATTCATAGATTTCCTCCTTCGTATGTTGTTTTCGACACAAAACAATATTTCTTTTGCTAAAACAAATGTTACACATAATATTTCAATCTGTCAATAAGAAAGGTATTATATTTTTGTATTAATAATTCAGGAGGATGAATTTTATGAACACAGTAAGCGTAATGGGAGTAGAAAGTTTTAATGATATTGCACCTACTGCATGGCTTATCGAAGCCAAACAAATTCATGACATTTTTTTAGATATCGGCATCCCTCCACACTTGCGTGGATATCAATATCTAGTATATGCTATGGAACTCATCTCACAGGACACAAGTTATATGCAACACCTGACAACGCGACTTTATATCGATGTCGCTAATCATTTTGAAACAACATCCGCTAGTGTCGGGCGAGCCATGAAGCGAGCCATCGTAAGCGCTTGGGCCTATGGCAATCTTTCATATATTCATTATATATTTAAAAATTGCGTAAACCCCAATAAAGGTGTGCCAACCAACGCGCTTTTTCTATCGAGAATTTATTATTATTTGTTAAGCATAAAATCCAAATAGCTCGAAAGAAAGCAATCTTATTTACTACAGATAAGACTGCTTTCTTTTTTGTTCAATCCCATTACTTATGACACAAAAAAGCACTGCAGTCCCCACCTGACCACAGTACTTTTCGCCAAACCGATCTATAATCGCTACTCATTTCCCTTATATACGCTTGTCACCCTATCTACGCTCACCGACCAATCTCCCATAATTAGTCGTATAACGATTTTCCGTACTTCGCTTTGCGGTAAAACTTCACTCCTGTTGTATGAAGCGCGGAAACCACCAAGTAAACAGTGGAAACAATTCCTAATCCTCCACAAATGATTGCATATCCATATAAAACGATTTTATCCATAGCGTTACGCCTCCTTCTTTTCTTCTTTCTTTATATCTTCATTTTCTACATCCTGAGACGCACCATTGTCTAATCTCCAGCTGAAAATGCATGCCCAAATCATCAGTACCACAGCGATACCAATAATGATAATTTCAAACATCTGTTATTCTCCTTTTCTTTTTTTGTATACCAAAAGAAGCCCATGTCATTTCATAGGTTATCTTCGTGTTTTTTTAACTGTTTAGGACTTCCCAAATATGTAAATTTACGCAAGCACTTCTTTCTTGCCGTCCTTTTGGTATATGCAGCGAATCAGTTCAATATGCCCACTGGTATTGTGCGACACCTGATTGATCTGCAAAAAAATAGTAGAATGGAATATTTGTGGAAGAAACTCCACAAAAGAATAGCCGGTCAGCTCTCTTCGAATATAGAGACTAGATGTCTTCCGGCTCATGCCTCGAATTACCTCTTCAGACTCTGAACGTCCACTAATACGCTCCTGGCTTGACAACTGTAGCATATCATCGGGATGAATCTGAACAGCAGAAGAAATCTCACATTTATTTCCAGCAAAAGAAATCGCTTTTACTTCCTGGCCCTTTACGCACCATTGGCAAAGCAACAACGTCAATATCAAACATATGCAAAGATTCATTCTTGTCTGTTGACGATGCATGCGAAATCCTCCTTTCGAAACACTTTTAGTATATACTCTTACATAAGTATTTTCAACATTTTTTTGCTTTTTCTTGCCCCTTTTTTCAAATGGTGGTACAATATTTTCTGTCGTGTGTCAATTTTGGACACTTTTTAACATTTTTAATAGGTAAGAACAGAAAGAGGAACATGAAATGAAAGAATGGAAACCAAAACTTTTTAGTGTAATGAAACACTACACAAAACAACAATTTATCAAAGATGTAATTGCTGGTATTATCGTGGCAATCATCGCTTTACCATTATCCATCGCCCTTGCCATTGCATCTGGCGTACGCCCAGAGCAGGGACTTTATACGGCAATCTTCGCCGGTTTCTTCATCTCCTTTCTTGGAGGAAGCCGCGTTCAGATTGGTGGACCTACAGCAGCCTTCGTCGTCATTGTCTATGGTGTCGTAGAACAGTACGGCATAGAAGGCCTCGTAGTAGCTACCATTCTCGCCGGTATTATTATGATTGTTCTTGGGCTTTTGCGCCTAGGAAGTCTGATTCGTTACATACCTTATACCATTACCGTTGGTTTCACCTTCGGTATCGCTGTAACCATTTTCGTCGGTCAATGGAAGGACTTCCTTGGATTAAATATGGGAAGTGTGCCATCTGACTTCATCGACAAAATCCGTGCTTACATGGACGCCATTGACACCATTCACGTGCCTACACTTCTCATCGGCGCCCTTGCCCTTATCATACAAATTTTGTGGCCAAAAGTAACCGATAAAATCCCCGGTTCTCTCGTGGCAATTGTTGCAACCACACTCATTGTACAACTGGGAAACCTCGATATTAGCACCGTTGGTGTACTACAGGGTGGAAAGACCAACTACGTCATCGACCCATCTTTCCCAAGTTTTTCTTTGCCACATGTAAGCTTTGGTACCGTAAAAAATCTGTTGTCACCAGCATTTACCATCGCTATCCTGGCATCCATCGAATCCTTGCTCTCCTGCGTAGTGGCAGACGGAATGATCGGTAGTCGTCACAAGTCAAATGCTGAGCTCATCGGACAAGGTGTCGGAAATATTGCCTCCGGACTTTTCGGTGGAATCCCAGCAACCGGTGCCATCGCTCGTACTGCTGCCAATATCAAAAACGGTGGTCGTACCCCGATTGCAGGTATGGTTCATGCCATCACTCTTTTGATCATTTTGCTGGTACTTATGCCATTTGCTTCTTTGATTCCAATGACTACATTGGCATCCGTACTCATTATGGTTGCCTACAATATGAGTGGCTGGCGCGAATTTGGTCGTCTTTGCAAACGCGCACCAAAGAGTGACATCATCGTATTGGTATTAACATTTTTGCTCACCGTATTTTTCGATCTGGTGGTTGCCATCGAAATCGGCATGGTTACTGCTGCCCTTCTTTTCATGAAACGTATGTCTGAGGTATCTCACATCGAAGGCTGGAAATACATTGACGACGAAGAGGAGGAGGACGAAACGGATCCAAATCACATTGGTTTGAAGCCTGTACCAAAAGATACATTGGTATACGAAATCAGTGGTCCAATGTTCTTCGCAGCGGCAGATACCTTTATGGGAATTGCCACCACAAAGAAAACAAAAAAAGTCATCCTTCGTATGCGAAGCGTGCCAGCCATGGACGTTTCTGCCCTTCACACTTTGACAGAAGTTCATGCAAAATGTAAGAAAAAAGGTATTACTTTGATCTTCTCCCATATCCAGCAGCAGCCATTGGATATGATGGAAAAAGCAGGATTTGTAGATCGAGTGGGCCGAGAAAACTTCTGTGACAGCATCGACGCGGCACTAAAACACGCAGAAAATATATAATCGTTTATATCAACACAAAAAGGAACCACCCCCACGGATGGTTCCTTTTCTATTTCAAAACTTTCTACACTATTACAAACTTTATCCCTTAATCGCTCCTGCCATAAGACTCTCCTGAATCTTCTTGCTCATGAAACAATATACAATAAGCGTTGGGAAGGTAGCAATAACAAGTGCGGCACCAATTGGTCCCCATTTTGTTGTGTAAGCACCAGACATCGCCTGAATACCAACAGAAAGTGTACGATATTGACTGTCACTGATGAAGATAACCGCAAACATCAATTCGTTCCATGCCTGAAGGAATGTAAAGATTCCAAGAGTGGAAAGTGCTGGTTTCATCAATGGTAACACAACTCGGAAGAAAATTCCGAAAACGCCACAACCGTCAATACAAGCCGCCTCTTCCAATTCACGTGGAATATTTTCAATGAAACTCTGACAGATCATAATCGCCATTGCCAAGGCAAATGCGGTATATGGAATGATCAATGCCTGATAGGAGTTCGTCATCTTCAATTCACGCAAAATAATAAATACAGGAAGAATCGCCGCGTGGATTGGAACAGTAAGTCCCAACATAAAAATACTATTTACAGCACCACGACCTTTCCACTCCATACGTGAGAGGGCATATGTTGCCATCAAGGAGAACACGATTGTAAGGGCGATGGTGATAAATGTAACGATTGCACTATTTGCAAAGTACATCGCCATGTTTCCTACATTTAAAGCATCATTGTAGTTGGACCAAAGCCATTCTTTTGGCAATCCAATGATGTTTTCACCAAAGATTTCCTTGTTGCTTTTCAAAGAAAAAGTGAACATCCAATAAAGTGGAAACAGGTTTACTAATGTCCAAAAGGTCAAAAGTATATACATAATTCCGGTTCTTGTCTTTTTTAACATTTAGTACACCTCCGTCTTGAAACATTTTTTAATCACGATTGCGAAGAAGAAGCAAAGGAAGATGATGAACATAGCAATTGCACTACCAAAACCATAACGGCTACGGTCAAAGATCATGTTAATCATCAATGTACTTGGCACTTCGCTGGCGTGAGCAGGGCCACCGCCGGTCAATACGTAAATCAAGTCAAAGGCTTTCAAAGAACCAGTTACAGCAAAGATAATACACATACGAAGTACTGGCTTCAGAAGCGGAATGATAATGTGGAAATTCAACTGCCAGTCAGTAGCTCCGTCGATTTTTGCTGCTTCGCGAAGATCCGTAGAAATACTCTTAATACCCGCATACATCAGAAGCATATGATAACCAACGTACTGCCAAAGCATAGGGATGAAGCAGGCACCCAAAGCGTATTCCTGTTCACCTAACCAAGTTTTACACATCTCATCCATGCCGATGTTACGTAAAAATGTATTAACAATACCATACTGTGGATTATATATCTTTGTCCACAACTGTCCGATAACGGTAGTGGACAAAAGAACTGGAATAAAGAAGACTGCTACAAAGAAACGTTCTCCTTTAATACCTTTCGAAAGTGTAAGTGCTAAAAGAAGCGCCAGTGGAAGCTGAATAAAAACAGACAATCCCGCAAACAAGAAGGCGTTCTTTACTGTTGGGGCAAAGCCCACGGTTTCGCTCGTAAAGAGCTCTTTATAATTATCAATTCCAACAAATGTACCAGCAGTAATGCCGTCCCAGTCAAGTAAACTGTAGTATCCAGACATGAAAATCGGAATAATGATAATTCCGAAAAACAATATGGCTGCTGGCAGGATAAATACCAATATGGCGAGTTTATTTCTCCTTACCTTATCCATTTTTCCCTCTTTTCTGCACTAGGTGCGCTGTTATTTTAAAATGGGACTCACACATTAAATCTAATGTGAAAGCCCCATTATCATTCCCGAATTGTATTCGCAACTGGGATTATATGTCATTCACGTAATAACTTTTTAGAGTTTATGACTTATTTTTTGCTAAGCTGTTTGTCCATACCCTCAACAAATTTCTCTGGTGTCAAATCTCCACTGTAGAGAGACTGAAGAAGAGTAAGGTACTCACCTGCATCATCAGAAGTCATCAAAGTATCGAACCAAAGTGTATAAGATGTTGCATTAGCTGCAAGATCTGTTACCTGCTGTGTCAAAGTTGGTACTGAAGAAGCATCGTAATCAACTTTCCAAGCTGGGATACCAGCACCGCTCAAGTAAGCGTATTTGGAAACATCACGTGTGATCTCGAATGCAGCTGCTGCAGCAAGATCTTTGTTCTTAGTATCAGCAGATACCATCAATGTATCAGAACCACCACCCATGAAGTCAGTGATAGCTGCATTTGCATCATTAACAACTGGAATTGGAGCAACAGAGAAGTTCTCTGGTTTCTCAGCATCTGTCATGATAGATCCACCCATCCAGCTTCCTGTGAAGTACATAGGAACCTGCTCAGCGTAGAAGGAAGCACTAGCTTCGTCGTTAGAAAGACCAGTTGCACCGTCGATGAATGCACCCATGTCAACCAACTCTTTAAGACATGTTGCTGCTTTTACAAAATCAGGATCGTTGTAAGACTGTCCCTGTTTTGTCAAGGATTTCTGTACTTTCTCTGCACCAGCAGATTTCAAAGCAAGACCATCGTGAAGCATAGCAAGAACCCAAGTATCTTTTACACTACTTCCGATTGGTTTAATACCAGCATCAACGAATTTCTGACAAACTGCTTTAAACTCATCCCAAGTTTTAGGTACTTCAAGACCCTGTTTTTCGAACATAGCTTTGTTATACCACATAACAGAAACAGGTGTACATGTTACAGAACCATACAATTTTCCGTCATATACGTCGTTTGCAAGAGCTGCCATAGAGATTGAACTTTCGTAGTTCTTGTAGTAGTCATCCAAGCAAAGAACTTTACCGGAAGATACGAAAGACTCAGAGAATCCGCCTGCCCATGTAAAGAAGATATCTGGGAGCTCATTTGCTGCAACTGCTGCTTTAATTTTTGTTTTGTAAGCCTCGTTCTCGAATGTCTCCATCTTAACTTTAACGCCAGGATGTGCTTTCTCGAAATCTGCAATTGCTTTCTTGTAAGGCTCGTGGAAAGAATCACTCTCTGTAGCGATTGTCCACATTGTCAATGTTGTTTCTGCATCTGATGATCCGCCTTCTTTTGCACCACAACCTGTAAGTGCTGAAACAGCCATAGCTGCTGCTAAAAGAAGAGCTGCACCTCTTTTTTTCAGTGACATAAATACGTCCTCCTTTTATTTAAATTTTACTACAAGTTAATAATAACGTAATTACTCACAAAAAAAAAGGTAAAAATCATACTTTTTTAGGTAAAATTCACACATTGCACTTGCGAGCTATAACCTTTTAGTTATAGGAACGGTTTTGAACTTTTGAAACATTGTGGTTGAAATTACATATATAAATGTGGTAAGGTTAGAATGTACATTATCGTGGAGGATTAAATCATGAACCTAAAAGATTATTATTTATCTATGGGTCTGCAAAAAAAGATACAAGCTATGTTTATCTTTATGATGGCAGTCTGTATTCTTTTTTGTTTCTGTGTCTTTTATCTAACGTTGCGCAACAAAATGGATACATCTGCCACAGACAATGAACGCAATAATCGAGTTGCTATCACCAAAAATCTCACAAGCACCCTGGAGAATGTAAATAGTATTAGTCGTCTGACCATGACTCGAGATGAGGTGCATCGCTTTTTAATTGCACCAGACATAACCACTTCTGTTACAACAGGCGCCACACAAAGCATCCATGATATTACGAATACCTTCAATATTTCTTGTAACATTACGGTCTTTCGCAACGACGGTCGTTACATCAGCACAGGTCCTGGTATTACCTATGTTAATGCCGGTAATATTTATGAAACCGATTGGCTCAATGAAGTACGGGCACAACGTGGTGGCTATGTCATCAAATCCAACAAAAAGGTAACTGCCTTTTCTTCTAATATCGGAGATGTCATAACCTTTGTTCGTGTCATCAACGATACTAGTTCACAACGCGAAATTGGTATTCTGGCCATTAATCTCCCTAGCCGGTTTTTGATGGAATGTTATGAAGGGCTTGCCGATGAAAATAACCACTTCGCCATATACGACCACAACGGAACTTTGGTCTGTGGTGACAAATATCTATCCATGCCATCGCAAGTAACACCTAAGTCCCTACTTCCTGGCAAGAATATAACAAAAGAATTTTCCCACGAGAAAGTATCTACCATAACAACATTGGCCAATAATAGTTTTTATCTGGTTTCTTCTTCTGAAGCGGAACTTGTAGGAAGTGTTTCTACCGAGATTGTATGGCTTCTTTTAAGCGGTTCTCTCATCCTTGTAGGACTTATTGCTATGATTAATCGTTATATTCAAAGAAATGTAACACGCCCAATCAAAAAGCTTGTAGATAGTATGTCCGCCATCCAAAATGGTTGGTTCCATCGCGTTAGCATGAATGTACATGACGACGAAATTGGCCAGTTAAAAAACAGCTACAATACGATGCTGATTGAGATTAATCGCTTGATCGAAGAACTGATTCAAAAAGAGAAAAATCTACAACGCGCTGAAATGCAAGCTCTTCAGGAGCAAATCAAACCACACTTTCTATATAACACCTTGGATATGATTCGCTATATGGCGCTGGAAAAGAAAACCGATGAAGTGTATGATATGTTAGAAACTCTTGGAAATTTTTATCGAAAGTTTCTTAGTAAAGGAAGTCCAGACATTCCTCTGGGCGAAGAGATTGAAATCATAAAAAATTACCTTACTCTCCAAAAGCATCGATATAAAGATGTGTTTGATGATGAATATGAGATTGAAGACGGCGTTTCCAACATCCGCGTTCCAAGACTGATTCTTCAACCACTTGTAGAAAACTCAATTTATCATGGCGTACGCTTAAAAGGAGAGAAATGTGTCATTCGCTTAAAAGTATATCGACGTGATGATACATTGTATCTATCTGTTTACGACAATGGTGTCGGTATGACTCCTACCCAAAAACGCCTCCTCTTCGAAGGAAAGGACACGGGTAGCTTTGGTTTCAAAGGAACCATCGAACGAATCCGTTATTATTACCGAACCGACGATGTATTTGAGCTTCTTAGTCTGGAAGGAAAATTCTGCGAAGTTATATTGAAACTACCATTAAAGGAGGATATTGGAAATGTATCGAGTAATGATTATCGATGATGAACGAGCATTGCGCAATCTGCTACGCGCATCCATCGATTGGGAAAGCCTTGGATTTGAAATTGTAGGAGAAGCCGAAAATGGCATTGAAGCCATTAATACCATCGATCGTCTTCAACCAGATTTAATCTTCGTGGATATACGTATGCCATTTATGGACGGAATTGAATTTTCCAAGCTGGCATTGGAGCGGTATGAGAGGATGAAAATTGTAATCCTTACCGCTTTTGATGAATTTGAATATGCAAGAAGTTGTATCGGCGTGGGCATCACAGACTATCTGTTAAAACCAATTGTTCGAAGTGACATTATCGATGTGTGTAACCGTGTAGCCCAAGAATTGGATAAACGCAAACCAGAAAATGACGATGTTCTTTCCAGCAAGAATATGGATATTCAGCGGGTAAAAGAGTACATCGAAGAAAACCATGCCAATCCTTCCATTAATCTTGCATCCGTAGCTAAAGCGTTTAACTATAACCCCAATTATCTGGGCCGTCGCTTCAAAGAAGTTATCGGCATGAGTGCTACGGACTTTGTCCTTCGCTGTCGCATGGAAAATGCCAAGAAATGCGTCCAGCAGGGAATGCCAATGTACATGACGGCAAAAACCGTCGGCATTCCGGATCCAAGCTATTTTGGAAAATGTTTTAAAAAATACACCGGCCTTTCTTACCGTGAAATGCTGAGTTCCGAGGAGGAAAATAACAATGAGTAAACGTTTTTTCGAGGGTGGTCTGTACCAGATCCTCACCAGTTTTTCCCAAGTAATCGTAGTGAGCATGCTTTGGTTCTTTACAAGCATTCCGTTAATTACTGTGGGAGCTTCCACTGCTGCCCTTTATCACAGCATCACCATGGTAATCCGTAAGGATTCCACTCAAGTTACAAAAAAATATTTCCGTACATTCCGGGAAAATTTCCGACAGAGTCTGGTTCCTTCCATACTACTTGTACTGTACGGTGTCGTAATGGCAATGGAGCTATCCAATGCCATACTCGGAAAGGATGAGCACTTTTTACCACCATTTGCGTGGTTTGTTATCTGTTTTTTGCTCCTTACATTGGTCATCACGATGTTTGCCTTAATGGCACGATTCCAGACATCTCTTTTGGCCATTGTATGGTTGGCGGTTGCACTGCTTGCCAAAAATCTCCCTCTTTTCTTCGGACTTTTGGGAATGCTGGTAGGAAGTGCTATTGTCATCTATCTTGTTCCAGGACTAGCAATCTTATTGCCTGGAATGGTATTGTATGGACTGAGTTATTTATTAGAACCAGTTTTTCTAGCATATATGGAAAAACGCGGAATCGGAACCAGTGAGTAATCACGGGTTCCGATTTTTCTTTTCCATTATTCTAATTAAGTCTTCTATTAGTACCGATCATTCTCTCCATTCTGGTACACATTAAAAAGTTCCAAACACTCTTCTCGTCCTACTTCCGTCAACGTCAACAATTCCTTCTTTCCATCCAAATAGTCATAAAAAATATCATCTCGAAATCCGATTTTATCTGTATCAATTCGATTACATCCATAGTAAGCGGTCTTGATATTTGCCCAAAGTATTCCTCCCAGACACATAGGACAAGGCTCTGCCGTTGTATACAACTCACAACCACTGAGATCATGGGTTCCAAGATTTTTGCAGGCATCTCGGATGGCTTCCATTTCTCCATGACAAGTAGGATCCTTTTTATACAACACGCGGTTGTGCCCACGTCCCACAATCTCACCGTCCTTTACAACAACCGAACCAAAGGGACCTCCATGTCCCTTTTCAATTCCTTCATACGCTTCTTTCAATGCTTCCTTCATGTATTTCATATGCATTTGCTCCCTTCGTTATCGAATCCTTCACACGACAAATTCAACTACGGACGTCCCATCATATAACCACTACCGCCATAATTCTCTGCACGTGCCGCCCACAACGTTCCTAAAATCGGCTTGTCACCATTGAATCCATCACACTGGTAACCCACAAACATCTCCACATGGTAAATGCCTTTGTAGCGGCCATTATTGGCTCCTGTCTTAAACAAAAGATCCCCTGGACGCAATTTCATTTTGTCAATGTTGTTCTGACTGCATCCACCTTTGATTCTTTTCTTGTGGCTGGTAATCCATTTTCCGATATCTGCCGATACTGGCGCATAATTTTTATTGCCAAATGTCTTGCCCATGAGACGATACGACTTCCACACCAACGAACTGCAGTCATAATACTTACTGCTCATGCGCTTTGGCTGACTATAGGTACAAGTTTGTGCAATTTTTTTTGCTTTATTAATTACTTTTTTCAACTTCGGTGTCACCACAGAAACGGCGCAACCAATCTTGTGGTCGCCGATGGTAGCATACACCACTGCATTTCCCACTTTTTTTGCCTTCACTTTTCCACTGGCACTTACCGATACCACCTTTTTATTTGTGGATTTCCAACTCACCTTCCCCGAATACCCTTTGATTTTCAACGTAGTACTCTTCTGTTTCGCAAGCACAGAAGAATTTTTGTTGATGCTTACTTTTTTTGCCGTTACCTGAATCTCATACGCTTTTCCGTTGATGGTTACCGTAAGGGTTGTACTTCCCTCTCCCGTTGCCGATATTTCCAATGCTTTCTTCTGGGTATCAAAAGTACACTCCACTCCCATGGAAGAATCTGCCACCATATAGTCAAACGTATGATAGGTTAGATCTGGCGCATTCACAAGATTTACGGATACGGAATCTCCAACATACGTGGTCCACCAGTAATTCATAGACGGAAACAGATACACGTTCACCGAAGACTTGTCCAATGTCATCGTCGTCACATCTCCACACACCTGAAAGGTAAAAGATGCCTGGAACACCTGGCTTCCCTCCGCGTTCAATCCGGTCATGATCACGTCTGTGGTCCCCCCAGCCAGCACTTGATAATTTCCTTCTGCATCCACCTGCACCACTTCTGGATTGGTAACCGTATATTGCTTTGCCGTCATAGGACCATATCCATACCAGGAATCTCCCTGATAGTTTGCATCAATCCGGCCAGTATCTCCGATACAAAAATAATTGGATCCACTGTAGCTATACCAACTATTGTAATAGCTGTTTACATCACTACCTGTATCTCCGTTCTCCAGCACAATCACCCGTTCCATTGCAGATGCTTCCGCCGCCTTTCCTACATACATCATTGTTACTGCTGCCATCAAAAGCAGCCACACTTTTACAAACTTTTTCATAAGTACCTCCTTGTTCAACTTTTTTCATTCCCCTTCTTTTCGCCATTGGGACGGCGACATACCCGTCTCCCGCTTAAATAATTTTGAAAAAGAAAATGGGTCATTGTATCCCACCGAATAGGACACATGTTGCACGGAAATATCCGTATTTTTCAACAATTGCTTCGCCTTGTTCATTCGGAACTGAAGCAAATACTCCTGCGGCGTCTGCCCCGTACCATACTTAAATACCTTACTCAGATACGAGCGCTCCAATCCGCAATGATCCGCAATTTCCTTAATACGAATCGGCTCTGAATATTTATTTGCAATATACTCCATTACAATCTGAATATACCGCAACGCTGGCTCTGACTTCTCTGCCTCTTCCGGCTTGTGGGAAGAATACTGGATCAAACACTGAAACAATCGATACAGGTTTCCCATACAAGCATACTCTTGATCATGGTTGCAAAGAATATCCATGAGACACGCCTCTATCTCATGGCACGGCTCCAGGGGAAGAAAGATTGGATGCCGTCTCGTCATTCCTGCCTTTTGCAACAATTCCACCGCCTTTGGCCCCGCAATCTGAACCCACACATAATGCCATGGATTTTCCTTGCTTGCCTCATAGTACGTAAGAATGTTAGCCGGCAACACAAAAGCTTGTTTCTCCTTGAGATGAAACTCTTTACTATCGATATACAAAGTCCCCTCGCCCTGGATAATATAGTGCAATATGTATTTGTCTCGGATAATTGGCCCAAATCCATAACCTGGCGGGCATTTCTGGCACCCCACTTCGTACAACTGCAAATCTTCATAGTTATGGTAATTCACCCAATACACTTCGTCTACGGTATGCATCCAAGCCCGCCTCCTTCCCTGCCATTTCTTCGATTATAACACAAAAAGGAGCATCTGCACAATACAGCAGACACTCCTTCTGTCAAAACTGTTCTCTATCGGAACAGCACACAATTTCCACTTTCCCGGTAATACTGAATTCGTTGCTCCAAAGCCTCTCGCTGACAACCCAGCTTTTCGCTCAAGCAGTCCAAGCAAAAAAACTCCTTCACATCCCGCGATACTAACTTCATCGTAATTGCTTTCTCATCGGACGTCAGTTTTCTTTCGCACACGCAGCACTTATTTCGATCTCTCACCACGTCCTCCATCGCAATTTGTCTCATGGCTTACACCAGCTTTCCACGTACCACTACACAGTCACAAGCCGGCACTGTTACCGCAAAACGTTCTTTAAACTCACCCAGTTCTTTATGCTCCCAACAATCATACAAGGACAATGCCATGCCGGATGCATAAGGAAGTCCCATATCCCAGAACTGTACCGTCAGTTCTCTCTGGTTATCGCTCAAGTTAAATAATCCAATGGCCACGTCGCCGTCCGCCAGCACTTTCACCAACACAAATGCCTCATCCTCATGGAACCACTGTGGCTCCACTTTGATTCGGTAAGCACCTCTCGCTTCTGGATCCTGGTTGATAGCAAGGATGTCTCCATTCTGCAAAATTTCTTTTGCCTCTGGCGTTGCATTTCGAATGTCGCAGCCCATCATCAATGGTGATCCCATCATACTCCACAGGGAAAAATGTGTCTTATACTGGGTATCCGTACAACCACCGATTTTATTGCTACTAATAAAATCATCGTTACTTCCGCCATACATTCCCACCACCAGCATGTCCATATCATTGTGACAATAATTTCCAGTAAATGGTTCCTTCTCAATCTGTGAACGGGCAATGTTACATATGGAACCCCAATTATCCTGAATATCTGGTGTTGAACGATAGGAATGAGCTCCCGACTCCCTGATCCACTGCTGCACATTGTCCTCTCCCCAGTTACAAGCAGAAAACAAAATATCTCTTCCACAGTTGCGAAGAGCAAGATTCATTCTCTTATACAAAAGCTCTCCCGACATATGACGAGGCTTAAAACAATAATCGTATTTCAGATAATCCACGCCCCACGCCGCAAACTGTTTTGCGTCCTGAAATTCATGCTCAAAACTTCCTGGATATCCCGCACAAGTGTGCGTTCCTGCACAAGAATACATACCAAACTTCAGTCCTTTTTCATGTATATAATCCGCCACAGCCTTCATACCATTTGGAAATTTCTTCGGATCTGCTACCAGATTTCCCTCTGCATCTCGCTCTTTCAAACTCCAACAATCATCGATGACGATATACTCATATCCCGCATCTTTGTACCCTTGTTCCACCATAGCGTCTGCCGTTTCCTTAATCAACGCCTCATTGATATCCCAAGTAAATGTATTCCAAGAGTTCCATCCAAGAGCCGGTTTGAATCCAAGTTTCATGTCTGCCATACATATTTCCTCCGTTTTCATAAATTCTATTTTCAGTATAGAAAAAAAAATCACCTATGCAAATGGTTATTTCTTGCATAGGCATGGAATATTGTGAGGTCATTTAATTCAATGAACGAATACTTCTACTCTATATTCTGCTTCATTTTCATCTTATTCTCATACATCATACGATCTGCCACATCAAAAATCGCCTTTGTATTATCATCTATAATTCCTGAAGAATATCCTGTTGCAATACTAAGCGGAACAACATAGGTTGTCGCACTAGAACAAGTTTCTTTTACATTTTTCAACTCTTCCTCTATCTCAGCATCGTCCGGCGAAAGATAAATAGCCACAAACTCATCCCCACCCAAGCGATACACACTTTCTGCCGATTTTAGATTCGTCCGCAACACATCAGCCGCTGCAGCAAGCATCCTATCTCCTTCTGCATGACCATAATTATCATTAATCTCTTTCAAGTTATTCATATCTGCCACAACAAAACCAATAAACTGAGGTATTTTTTTATTCTTATATTTATATATACATTCATCTAATTCTTTCTTGTAACAATTTTGATTTTTTAACTGAGTTAAATAGTCCCATAAAGCCTGTTCCTTAAAATGCTTATCGGGATTATCTAATGCAACAAACATACCCAGACTTACAAAAGTTACTGCAGCTCCGGTCATAAGAAGTTCTGGCAAAAGTGCCTGCACAACAACAGCTGTAAACATCACAACAATCATAGGCAAAAGAGCCCTCTTTACTTTTATTTCTAGTCTATTTTTGTAAATGAAGAGTAAAAGAATACAAGAAATGCAATACACAACGAAGAGTCCATAACCCACAAAGGCTAGTGGTCCATAACTATAGTCTGTTCCTTTTCCCTCCACATATTCCATTGGCAAAAATACCAACATTACTATAAAAATAATTAACGGTACATAACCCATATATGTTAACATTTGCTTATATTTATATAATCCAACAATATCTATGACATAATTATAAAACCCTAAAACAAACAACATTCCTGAGATGTAAAAGAGAATATGCATCCCTCGATTTACAAAATCAGGAATGATCTCTCTATTATTCACAGTCACAACTGTTATCATATCAAAAATTACATGAATTAATGCAAAACATACCAACTTGAGAAATATCATCTTCTTATCTTTTACTTTATTCATAGAATAATAAAAAATGAGAAATGCAAGAATTATCGCACAGATTATCTCTTCTCGCAATATCAATAACATATTACCCCTCCTTCTTTTGTACTCACAACTGTCATTATAGCACAAAAAAAGAGACCAGTCAAAAACTAGTCTCTTTCGTGAGGCATCGGGGACTCGAACCCCGGACAACTTGATTAAAAGTGCAGTTTCCTTTTGCCAAAAAGCACCGAATTTCCGTTGATTTTCAGCGTTACTCGACTTTTACTCGACTTTCTATTTATTGTGCAAATACAAGAGTATAATATACACATTTAATACGCTTATTAATACGCATTTTTTATTCTCTTTTTGGTGTATATTATCTGTTCTATTTCACAAGATTTTTCAATTTCTCTTTGGACTTCTTTCCGATTACTCCATCTGGCTTGCTATTAGTACCACAAGCAGGATATTTTTTCTGGAATGCCTTAACAGCAGCTTCCGTAATCGTTCCGAAATCTCCATCCAGATTGCTTTTGCCCTTATGGTTTTTTGCGCTCATAAAGCCACTCTCGATAAGGTGCCACTGGGCCCATTTGACACTGTTTCCAGTCTGCCCTCTTTTCACTGTCGTAGTAGGCTCCTTATAAGGGCATGTCTTTTTTTCTTTTGTCGTCGCCTTGGCTCCATCCGATACTGCCATAACTGTATGACTACCTTCTTTCACAAGAACATCTCCAGTAAGAAGGTAGTTATCTTTGTCTGTGAATTTCGCCGCAGTAGAAACTTCAAAACCATGCTTTTTGAAAAAGGCCTTCATGGTTGATGTCGTTGGTGCATTACTATCGCCACGCATACTTGGAATAAGGCAGCAGTATATTGCATATACAAAAGCAGAACAATCACATTCGGACTGCTCCTTGCTTGCTATGTACGCTTCAACATTCCATTTATGCTTTTTCAACTTCTGGTACAAAGTGTTTCTGTTGTACTGATCATATCCCACCAACTCTGAATTAGCCAGCTTCTTTGCAATGCTGGAAGCCTTCTTTGCAATGTCCTTGTCCTTGTATCTCAAATGCACATTCCATTGCTTATCGTACCAATCTCGGACACATACTTCTTTTTGTGTCTGGTCCCCGGCTTGTCCTCCAGCTACATTTCCTTTTTCATCAATAGATGCATGACAAATCTTAACCATATTACTCCTCCTTCTTGATCATGTCCAGATACATGTCCGCTCGGATTGCCTTCTTTGTGAAACTGTTGTTTTTCCACCAGCTCCAAACGGAAGCACCGATTGTAAGAGCAAGTGTTAGGAACTCTGTGATTTGCTCGTCACTTATCGGAATCACGCTGTGTCCGGATGATGTCAATATCTGATTAATTAACGCTACTGCAAGCACTACTGTTCTGATTATTGTATCTTTCTTCATTACTGCTCCCCCTTTTCCAAGTCATCAATTCTATGATTGATTACTCTTATCTGTTCTTTGATTACTGGAATCTCCTGTGCGAATCCATTGTGCATGCGAACCTCTCTTGTGAGTTCTTCTATCTTTGTGTCTGTTACTGCCTGTGCCACTCTCATTGATTGTTCTGATTTCATACGTGTAGTCATGTTGCTAATGATTACACCAATCAAAGAAAGCCCACCAGTGATAATCGCCACGATAATTGCCTGCATTACTCTTCCTCCTTCCACCCATCTGGATAGTCACTTGGACTCCAGGTGTTGTTATCCATTACGCTGCTATATACCTTGCCTTCAAACTCACAACAATCCCCCTGCATATATGGGCTCGTGGATATAGCAACAAAAGGAAGTGCCTTTGCTGGGTCTGTGCTCCAATAGAACCCCCACTGTGCAGGCAACTCTTCTGGCTCCTGCGTATATACTGTGCTGTCATAAGGCTGTAAAAGTTTTACTACTCTCCCTGCGGAGCTTTTGCAGATATAGCCAGCAGAGTAATTAAGATACTGTTTCGTTGCATCAAATTCTGGAATAAATCCATCCTCCTCATAAAACTCTGTGCCGGTCATGTCTGGAGACTTCTTCTGCAAGGCCTCCGCCATTGCCTTTCCATAGCGTTTCATGGTACTCAAAACATACTCTTTGCTTGTCATATCGCATTCACTCCTTCCTTGATAGCTTTTGCCATTTCATCCCATACACTCTCCCCAGTGCTTTCAGATGGGCTTATAGTGTCTCCCTGTTCTGGCGCTTCTGGAAACTCTGGCACTTCAACTATTGGAGCATCTCCCCAAACCACCATGACTTCTGCCACAATTTCTTCTGGCTCATTTTCTACAAGGTTCTCTCTGCCACTTTCGCTGTTGTCATAACCACTCATGTGATTGTGAACCTCTCCACTTGAGTCATCTGTTGTCTGTGTCAATATACTCACTGTTTCCTCATTGAGTATATAAATTGATTTTTCACTCATAGCTTTTCCCCCTTAACTTGCTGTGATATACATTGCTGTGAATGTAACATATTTGGATGTAGAGAATCCAGTATTAACATTCATTGTCGTACCAGTAACACCATTTACTCCACCGTCAGATGGATAATTGGTTTGTGCTTCTGCTAATCTGAAAAATCCATTTGAACCATGTGTTGATGTGAATGGAAATGTTAATGTTCCACCGGCTGTAATTGCTACTTTAGGTTGTCCATTTGCGTACAAACACACAAATCTTCCAAATTTGTAATAAGTACCACTTAACACAACTGCACCACTTGAATTTTTTAAGTCAAATGAACCTGTCGAATATGTAGCTTTTCCATTCAACTGTGTCTGAATTGCAGATGTTACCCCATCTACATAATTTAATTCTGTGGCTGTTGCAGTCAACCCAAGATTACTTAGTGCCTTTGCTGCTGTCGTAGCACCAGTTCCACCTTGATTTACTGGAAGTGTGGGATTGCTACCTCCAGTGACATGACCTTGTGCATTGACGGTTACGCTTCGATATGTGCCTGCTGTCACTCCACTATCGGGATGTGTATAGGCATTTGCACCTTCCTCTATCCCAGCCAATTTTTCTTTTTCCGTATTGGTGTAGTCATTGGTTGATAACTGCTTTCCATCAACTTTGTCTACTTTCTTCGGTAAAGATTCATCTATTGTTTGCATGTTCTTGTTGAAGTCGTTAATGTTATAGAAATCATCTTCCCCAGGCAGGTTTAATCCCAAGTTTGTTGTTTTCTCCATTTTTTATCCTCCTATTCCGTGGATTCCCTAAGCTCGCCATGCGTAAACTCTGCAAGCTCAGCGTATGTGTACTTACTTAATGCCTTGTACTGATTGAACATAATCTCAATGGTAAACACCATGTTGAGTGGGAGCATTTCTTCCATCAGCTCTCCTACATCTTCAATCATTTTTATTGATGTAAGAGCAAGTTTTATTGACACCTCCGTCCTATCTTCTGATACAGTCATTGCATAGCCTCCAGGACAAAGTGTGTCTAGCTTTTGCCAAATCACTCGGATTGAATATGGCAAACGTTCCATGACTTTTGACTTCACCCGAAAACGTCTGTCCTCTAAGCTGTCATTATCAAGAGGAGAGATTTTAAGCATCTCTTCCCATCTCTCTATCATGGATTCTCCCATCGAATCAAGGAAAATATTAGCGTTCATTTCCTCGATTGCTTGGTCAAGTGCTTCACACTGCTTCTCATTAATGTCATACATCTGTGCGATGTCTGGAATATTTGTGAATATGTCTGGTGCATTAAACAATGTCCACACCTCCAAACAGTGGAATCATAGTGTAGTCAAGCTCAAGATTCTCTGCTGAACCATTGATTGTTGTATTAGCCAAATCAAGCACTCCCTCTACACTCAGTATCTTTGCTTCAATCTGGCTCACTCGCACAACTGTATCTTCAAGGTCACGTGCCTCCCAGCTTTCTCTCAGTTCCAAGAGATAATCGCTAACTGCTGCCTCGATTAAACTCTGACTTGTTTCTGCACTAAAGCCTGTATCAAATGTTACATTCGTTTCCACATTCACATCTACAGAACTAACTGGCAGAATCTTTACATTATGACAAATAGGCGCCATGCCTACACCCTCCCCAGAGTTTTCTTCTGGGTCCACAAGTGTCTGAATGGTATTTACCAACTCACTTGCTGGCACGCCATAGTCTGCTCCGATTACAGTTATATTTATCCATGGACTGTCGGATGCTCTTCTCTTTGGCTTGCACCCGCCTACTCCATTTATTTCATTGATAAACTTTCGGTAATCAGCTCTGTTTCCACCAAAGGCTGTTGACTGGAATGTTTCTATAACTTTCTGTCGATACAATTCGATGTCCTCGTCGTCCACTCCTGCCACAATAACCTCGGTAATCTGTCCTCCGAGATAATCGTCAACATAATCTTCCGGAGTAAGCTCACCGAAGTTCGTGTTGGCTTCCACGCCTTCTGTGTCACATGTAAGCTCATACTCATATCCACTAATCAAGGCTGTGACCTCATAGCTGTAATCATTACAAGTGAATCTTTCGCCAATCTCAATCTCCTGCTGGAATACTCCACGCACAACCGGATATGTGGCCCATGTGTACTCAATGCCACGCTCGGAGCCATAGTCTATCAAGTGCGCATCGTCTTGCGTTGTCGGAAGCATGTTGTCGTTCAAATCATCCATGTCACCATAAATCTCTTCGAGCTTCTCTCCGATTTTTGCACACGCATTGTACGCAAGAGAGCCTTCATCCGTCCGGACATCTGCTCCGAACTGTTCAAGCATCTCATTCATTATTTGTTCCTGTGTTCTGTCATCAAACACTGAGCTCACCTCCACCATAGATTGTATTGATTGTAAAACTTACTGTGAGTTTGTCATTTACTAGCTCACATGTTAGATTCTCGATACCAAGAATGTCTTTGTTTACCATAAGAGCCTCTTCTGTCATCCTTTTCACTTCACTCTGGATGTAACTCTGGTCATAGTTTTGTCCGATAAGGCGGTTAAAATCAACGCCATGGTCCCAGCTATACTGTGGATAGAAATAACGCTCGCTTGACAGTACAATGCGAGCCCATTGCTTAATAGCTTCAAGCCCTGTGATGATTCGCCCAGTCAATTTTCCTGTGGTAAAATCTATCTCATAATCACTTGGCTCCTTTTCTTCCTCAATTTCAAGGTCAACTTCTTCATCCTCAATGTCAAAAGGGAACATTATATTTCCACCACCTTTTCGATTATTATAAATTTATCTTCCGATATGCGTGCCACTAGAACAGTATCACCCTTGGCAAGCTCTCCAGACAAGTGCTCTGCCACAAGAAGGTCATCTTCGTCTAGCTCTATAGAGCCGACTGTGCATTCCTTTTTCGCTGTCATCGTTCCGAGCTGCAGCACATCTTTCTTATCCCGATTAGCTTCCGCCCGGATTGTTTTTATCAGCTTTTCATATCCATTCATAAAAGCCCTCCTACTGTTCCCAGCACTTCGCACAAGGTTTGTATTTGCGTTTTCCCTTGTTCTCGCCCCTGGTTATCTTAATCTTTTTCATTTCGGCCACAGTTGATGTCATTGCTTTTTTGCCTTTGCAAGAAGAACATGAAGTAGACGAATGATAAACTGTGCCGGATTCAAGATAAAAACACTTTGCAGTATTAGCAAGCGCCTTCTTTGACACTCCACTAGCCTTTGTCTTTTTCTTTTCTTCCTTAGCCTCGTCTGCTCCCTCTTCCATTGTGTTCTTCCACGAAAGCTCAAGCGACATGGTGTGGGTTCCGTCCACAAATGTATGTGTGTCGCCAGTAATGTAGAAAGTTCCTGTCAGCCCTGTTGCCTTGTCGTTTATCTCTATGCTGTAACCAGAGATTGCTTTGACATTTCCAATAGCTTCTACAGACGCTTCTTTCGTGACGCCAACCATCATTGCCTTGGCTTGTTTTTTTGCATTTACACCACTTTCCTTTGTGTATGTCTGCTGGTACACTCCGTAGCTTGACACATGGTCCTTGTTCTGAACTTGCCCCAGCTTTTTCATGCTGTCGTTGTAAATCTTCACAAGATTGACCATGTTATCTGTCGTGTCACTATACGTTGCTCCGGTTATGTCTACACCCTGCGTAAGCTTTACGCCAGACTTCTTCCCTTTTTCAATGACCGACACTTTCTTGCCACACATAACGGGCATATAGCGTTTGCCTGTATGTGCCTTGGCTTTTCTATATGCCCGAATAATCATGTCGTATATGCACTGGTCTTGGAAGAAGATTTTTGCAATGTTGCACTTCGTTTTTGCCAGATCCGTTGTTTGAATCTTCAAATCCGAGCACACCTTTTTTGCAATCTTCTCTGGAGTGGTCTTTTTGAATTTATATGTTCCATTCGACCTCAACAAATGGTGCATAAAATCCATAGCAACATAAGAAGCAGTACCAACTGCTGCCGACTTTTCTCTTGTTGTAATTGTTCCAACAAAAAGTTGAGTAGAATCATCGTACAAATACACCAGATCTCCCAGCTTTATATTTAACTGCTTAAAGTCCTTATCGTAGGGATTGGAAGGCAGTGTGAAGGAAATCTGTCTGGAGCATTGGTTATCCGTCCCAGTCCATTCTATAGATTCAAAATCAATCCATTTGTCTTTCCATCTCAGCTTAATCATGCCTTGACCACCACCTTATATCCCACAAGGGCATCCTTCTCTTTCTTCTTTGGATGCTTTTTCAACGCTTTGTTTCGCACTGATTTGTTATTTTTTCTCACAGCTTTCCACTTATCAGACGACCCCAGCGCTTTCTTTGTGACTTTTTGCCATGTATCACCCTTTTTCCATGTGTGTGACTTATTGGAAGCGCCTTTGTTTACTCGCCCACTTGCAGAAGGCTCTCTGTACTCACGAAGCTCCAAGCTGTATGACACATCATTTCCTTTTTCTTCATGGCCATACTCGAAGGCTTCTATCGTAAAGTAACCATTGATGTCCGTCTCCGTAATAATCACATGGATTGTCGTATTATTCTCAAAAAGGTTTTTTAACTTTTTGATATAATACTCGTAAGGATCATGGTATTCTGTCTTTGCGAAGTCATACTTCTGTCCAGGAAAGAAAGCCGAGAAAGACAACCCCCACAGCCCTCTTTTACCTTTCAGATTTATGTCCCCAAGGTTATGAATCGTAACTGTAGTGTTGTTTATAGAATCCTCAACCATAAAAGAAGGCGGAAGGATTGGAAGCTGGATTGCCTTCTTGTCATCGCTCCACTTAATATGAATATTCAATCTCTTCACCTCCCAAGTTTAATGAAATCTTCTCTAACTTATTCGCCAATGCTGCTGCCAGCTTATCAATATCTTCATCCGACCTCACTTCAATCTTGTCTGCCAGCTTCGGTATATTGATATTAACTGTTTTTGAGCCAGACTTAGCTCCGTCAGTATAGGCTCTCTTTACACTTTCATCATGTGGATATACTCTCGACCCTCTTGGAAGGTCAACAATCTCTCCACCTTTTTCAGAAATTTGTGCAAGACCACCGCCCCAGTTTTGCGTACCAACTGCCAAGGCTGGAATCTCTGGTACGTTGACACTGAAATTCTTACCGCCTAACTTTGGCACCCAATCTGGAATCTCAATTTTCATTTTATTGATACCAGCAACCACACCATTGATAAGTCCAATCACTGTATTTAATGGCGCTTTCGCAAAGGCAACAAGAGACTGGAACACTCCTTTGAATATGTCTCTTACTCCATGCCATGCTTTTTTCCAGTTTCCAGTGAATACTCCAGTCAAGAAATCAATCAGTCCCTCGAAGGCTGTCATCACTCCGGCGAGCATTTTCCTTCCGGATTCGATAAATGACTTGATTACTCCTGCTGTCGCACCGATAATGGCGCCGATTTTCACTTGGAAATATAACTTCCATACATCTGCAATCTTTTTCAGTATAGGCTGAGATACTACCCACAACTCCTGCATCTTGACCCAGATACGCTGGAAGTGTTCACTGATTGGCTGTAGCTTCTTCTTCATGCTATCGCCTGTCATACCAAGCTCTTTGAACACAGACTTTACATACTTAAAGCATTTACCAGCCATAACTTTTACCTTGTCCCAGTTTTTATACAGTAATACACCTACCGCAATCAAGCCTGCGACAACTGCGATTGCAATGCCAACTGGAGAAGCTATCATCGCTCCAATAGAGCCAAACACCTTAAACGCTGTGCCAAGCTTTCCGACGATAGACACGACCTTGCCTACGACAAGCACCATTTTACCGAATGCCAATAACGCAGGCCCTACGGCAGCAGCCACAAGTGCAACCTTGACAATCATGTCTTTTTGCGCCTCTGACAGTCCATTGAATCTTTCTGCCAGCCCTTGTAAAAACGATGTGAGCCTTTTCACGTATGGCACTAACCTTTCTCCAAATGAAATCGCCAAGCTCTCAACTGTCGATTTCAATATAGTCAACTGACCTTGTAAATTGTCGTTTGCTACGTCATACATCTCTTTGCATGCCCCATTTGAATCATAAATCGCCTTTGAGAGTGATTCAAAATCTTTATCTGAGGAATTTACGATTGCCAGAAGTCCAGACATTCCTGTCTTGCCAGCAAGTGCAGAAGCTGTTGCTGCCTTTTCTGCTTCCGAAAGTCCTGCAAATCCCTTTCGTGTTTCCGTCATGATAGTGGCAAAGTCCTTCATGTTTCCTTCGCTATCAGTAAGCGAGATTCCCAGCTTATCCATGGCAGCTTGAACTGCATCTGTTGGTGAGGCCATTCTTGACAACCACGACCTCAGCGAAGTTCCCGCTGTAGACGCTTTGATTCCATTGTTTGCCATCAAACCTAACGCTGTGGATATATCCTGCACATTAAATTTCAGTGAGCCAGCTACAGGCGCAACGTACTTGAAGGATTCACCCAACATTGACACATTTGTATTTGACTGGTTTGCTGTTTGCGCCAATACATCGACAAATTCACTCGTGTCGGACGCTTTCATGCCAAAAGCTGTCAATGCGTCTGTTACTATGTCGGAAGTCGAGGCTAAATCTTCTCCGGTGGCTCCTGCCAGATACATGACACCCTCAATACCATCTAACATTTCTTTTGTTTTCCAGCCGGCCATGGCCATATATGAAAAAGCTTCTGTGGATTCTGTCGCACTGAATTTTGTCTTGGCTCCCATTTCCTTTGCTTTCTCTTCTAGAGCCTCAAGCTCTTTTCCTGTTGCTCCAGATATGGATTGCACCTTACTCATGCCTGCTTCAAAATCACTCGCTAATTTTACACAAGCAGCGCCCGCCCCCACTATTGGAGCTGTAACTGACTTCGTAAGCGATGTACCAACTTTAGATATGTTTTTCCCGGCTTTTTCAATGTCTTTTCCAGCCTTTGTCCACTGTCTTGAACTGTTCGCAAGTGTCCCGCCCATCTTGTTAAGCGGACTAGACATCTTATCTATCAAGCGCAGTGTCACATCTACAACTTTACCTGCCATGATTCACGCTCCTTATTTATTCATTTCTGCAATCGCTTCATTCTGCTTCTCGACTTGATAATGCATGAACGCTTTGACCACAGTCTGCTCACCAAAGCCCATTTCATTAAATTGGCTTGGTAAAATGTGATGATAGCGAAAAAGGAGGTACATTAACTGTACCTCCCCATTCGCTTCAATTAGTTTTTTACTTCTTCCTCCAAGTCCTCATCCTCAGCTACAATGCCCGACAGAGCTGATATGGCATCGGATAAAGCATTTACCTCGTGCCCGAATAACTTTTCACAAAGTTCTCTCGCATTGTCACAACCGAAGTGGCTTTGAAGTTCTTTATTTCTCAAATCCGGGCTGATACATCCCTCTGTGCACATCATCAGTTTTGCATCGTAGGATTTTTCGTACTGGAATCGACCTTTTCTGTCCACCTGGTACGATACGATGTCGTTCACACGTCTGGAATTTACCTCCCGAATCTGGACCTCAACTGTTTCTGTCTTTGCTTCTAAGATTTTAGCGAGTTTTCGAGATTGGAAAACTCCAACCTCTAACTCGTCTGCTTTCTTTGCGTCTGCTTTTAACAACTGATCAACTAAGTTCATATCTTAAACCTCCTCCGAATATTAAAGAGCTGGAATTGTGTCCAGAAGCTCCCATCCAGTGAATGAGAATGGCACAGATTCCTCGCCAAGTTTCTTTGCTTCCCAGTTAGCAAGTGTCACTTCGTCAAATGTGCATCCTGTGAGCTTGATGCGCTCTGCTCCGTTTGAATCTGGATCTGCTAACTTAGATACGATAGTGCAAGTTGTAGTCTTGCCAGCTTTGATGTTGTCAGAAAGCAAATTAATAAAGTAAGATGTTACCTTATTCAATTTAACTGTTCCCTTACAATCAATGCCGGTTACTTTGTAACCCTTAGCAAGTGTTTTTGTCTGGTTTACTTCGGTTTTCTCAAGCGTTACTTTCGCTTCAAGTCCTGTTACCTCTGCGAGATAATAGTCGTCAATCCAAAGCTCTCCAAAAGTACCATTGATAGTCTTTTCTGGTGCGTAACCCATTGTTTTATGCCTCCTTTATTAAATAGTGATTGGAAGTACAATGTCCTCGATTGCATCCAAAATTGACAAAGTAGCTTTCAAATATACATAGGTTCCAGTGTTTGCCTGCTTGATTTCATCATCAGACATTGTATCTACATTCTGTCCCTTGCCTTTAAGATATGCTCTGTTTGCATCTACATCAATCTCAACTGTGTAGTTCTGCAGCACATTGTCAGCCACAAGCTGGTCAAAGTAGTTTCCGATTGCAGACAAAAGCAAGCACTTATTGTCGTAACTGTTCGCATATTTACCAAGATAGTTGTCCTCGGCTGTCATACGAATATCATTTGCAATCATGTCCATTGCATCTACAATTTTAATCTTCTGGAACTGTGTGTTCTTGGAATCTGTAAGAGTAGTTAAGCTGTTTACTCCACGAGCTGTCTTAACCTTCTCTCCATCCCACCATACAATCAATTTTCCTTCATCCACTGCGTCGTCCATTTCGCTCTTGGAAAGACGTGTGCAATCCGTAAGCTCTGGAAGTGGCGCATAAGTACAAGAGATTGAGAGTGGTGTTCCTGCAATGATTCCAGCGATACGAGAGCAATATTCCTCTGTATCATACTCTGTGTCGTTTGCATACACTTTCTCAGTTGCAAAGTTAATGACACCCTCTGTATCTGCCACAGTGTTTGGCAGAACAGCCTTGATAAGCTTATTCTCAGCTCTTTCAGCATGTACGTAAGATACAATGTCATTTGTCTTTCCGTCTGTTTCTACTGTAGGAACTACAAGATAGTCAAACTTAACTGTCTTAAAGTAGTCAAGTGCATCTGTATAGTCTGCTGCTTCTGTTCCAATTACGTATGCGATAACTCTCAATGGAGCATTCACATATCCCATAAGCGCAAGCTTAATCTGCTCTTTGTTTGTCTCAGAGAGATAAGTTGGCACATCGTTTGCTGTGGAAATTACGACTGCTTTACTTTCTCCTTCTGGGACTGTATCTTTCAGAATCATTGCGATAATTCCTCTGTCACCTCTTGCAATCGCTGACGCTGCCAACTCGGTGAATGAAATTGAAATACTTGGCATTCCCATTTTCTTATTCCTCCATTATTTTTGTAATTATTTCTGCCTCTTCCATGAGAGGAAGATTCTCGACGTGTTCAATGCGGTCCATCCACTCGAAATCTACTGTGATTTCTGGGATGTTTCTGTTGGATCCAATAAAGTCATAATCAAAACCAACAACCTTCACTGCTCGGTCATTGACTTTTACAGCCAAACCAAACAAATCTCGAAGCTTTTGGATGACGTCTAATGCATCCGCTTCGTCTATCTCTTCCTGCATGTATGTAATGTAAAAAGAGATTGTATTATTTCTGCTGTTATAATTAGCAGGAGCCATCGTCACAGGCTTTATTTGCGTAAAAAAACATGGCCTGTCATAATCTTCAATGACCGCCATTGAATAGTATTTGTACGCTTCTGCTGGGAAGATTGTTTGCATCAACTCCAGCAAAGCTTTTTTTACCTCACTAAGAGTCATCAGCTTAGTCCCCCTTCTTCTAGTAACTTGTCCACCATATCAGATACAATGCCTGGCATGCTTTCTTGGTGGCGTTTCACTGCTGTGTCTAGCATGTGCTTACCTTGGACAAATCCTCGATTTTGTCCATTGATGATTAACTCGTGTCCGTTCTCTACCAGGTGGAAATGTGGCGATTTCGCACTTATTTCAACGTACTGTCCTTCGTAGTAACCTTGCACTTGTGAGATTTTGTATGAACCCACTTTTGCAAGAGATCTCTTTGAAGAGCCAGTTGTTTTTGTAAGTTTCTTTACTTCCTTAACCACATCTTTCCGAAGCTGCCTTGCGTCTGCTCTAAGCAAATCGCCAGCTTTGTCCGGGTATTTGTTCACAAGCTCTCTAAAGGATTTTTCTAAATCTTCAAGCCCATCAACTGACATCGATAACATTTGCTCTGACATTGCTTATCACCTCTTTATTCGTGTGAGTACTGCACATTATCTCCAGCATTTTGTGAGATAAATCAACATCAATCACACTCTCGATAGAGTATGTTTGCCCCTGGTATTCAAGAAAGCAGTTTGAATCGATACCTTCGATGTATCTCACATAGCATTTGTGTGTAACTTTGCTTTGTACTTTCTGTACTTCGTAAAGTTCAGCACCTCTGACCGGATATAAGGAGCCCCAGACAGTTTTTATCGGCGCCAAACCTTTTGTAGACTGTCCAAGTGCGTCTGCTACATCACTCATTTTCATAAAGGTGATTCGCTTGTTCAGCTTACCTATGTTCAGAGTTCGCATTAAGCCACCTCCTACAGTAAATTAGTGGAGTGCATTGCAAGCATACACTCCACTGATTTATTGATGTTAGAAGCCTTCCCCTCAATGTATAGGTTTCGATTATCGAACATGTCAGCGACGATTACAAACAAGGCTTGCGACAAATCCTCATGCTCGTTCAACTCTTCTTCACTAAGACCTGTATAAGCTTTCATGAAGCTGATTGCACTTGCCTTCATTCGTTCAATCTCTGTTATTTCAATCTCTGTAGTATCGTCAAGTCGGAGATAATCAGAGATGTCTTGTGTTGTAATTTCGCTGATTTTCATTATTTATCACCCTTTTTTGCTGACTTCTTTACTGGAGCTTTAGGAGCGGAAGTTACCTCTTCCACATAGCCAGCTTGTAAGAGATCCTTAACAGTTGCTTCGTCAGTGATCTCCCTTACCTCGCCAGCTCCCATTGTTACGATTCCAGCAAAAGAAATTTTAGCTTTTACTTTTGCCATCGTTTACACCTCCAGCTTATGCCATCTTCATTTTAGCAATCTTCTGAGCATTCTGGATTTTAGCATCACACTCAACAAATCCAAGCACCTCAACTACGTGCTGACGTGCCTTTGTCTCGCGAAGCACCTCAATGTTTACTTCCTCAGATACCTTCACAGCAAGTCCAGTATAATCTCCATAGTAGATTACATCCTTTCCGGACTCAATCTTGTCCATATTATCAGAAGTATAAACATCTTTGCCGAACAAAGTATAACCCCATCGGGAATTTGCATCTTTGTTCAACAAATAGTTACCCTGTCCGTCTTTCAACTTACGGATTGCTGTTCTGGTTGCTTTATTCATAATGAAATAAGCATTTGCCTGATATGCATCCGGCACCATTTCCTGCAAATCAATGATTTCGTCTGCTGTGATTGCTGTTGCAGATGCCGCAGTCACGGTCATATCATCCGCAATTGTAGATAATCCTGCAATCTTATCAGGTGTACCTTTAAGAAGCTGCCCTTCCAAGAAGCGAGCAATGCTCTGTGCCATTCGATTTACCACAAAATCAACGATGTTGAACTGAGAATTGTTAATCAGGCTCTTGGATACATCACAGATTGCACGTGCAAGATACCCGGTCAAGGATATGCTCTTGAATTTTCCACCTGTGCTCTCGCCCTCAGTGAACTCTTCTGCATACGCCATTTCAATGTCGCCTGTGCTCTCGTCATAATATGGAATAGTCAATGTACCCTTGACATTGTATCTCTCCGCATCATGATAGATTGGACACATATCCACTACTTTCTCAATGATTTTGTTCGCAATTGATGCCGGAACTACCGCACCATTTTCAGCATATGCAATGTTGACATCCTCACGATTCTCAATCTGATCACGCAAAAATGCGTCAAAGGCATCATGGTCTCTTTCTTCCACAGATCTTTCCTCTGTCTGCGTCTCATCCTCAGCCTTCGGAGCTTCATCCTCGAGTTCGCGCTGTGTCTGGATTGCTTTGATCATAGCATCGATACTACGAATCTCCGCTTCGATTTCCTCAAACTTCTTCTGCTCCTCGGCGTTCAATGCTCTCTCTTCTGCGCTAGCAGCATCGATAAGGCCCTTCATCTCTTCCTGTTTCTTCTGTCTTTTTTCCATTAACTGTTTCAAACCCATTTTTCTTTCCTCCATTTTGAAAATTTGCTTAAAAAGAGTGGGTTATACGCCCACTCTGGTTGCCATGTATCTATTTTCCCATTCGTGATTATCGAATGGCTTTTGCGCCGGCGCAAACGAAGCGTTGTCCACAACCTCGACATCTTCATCAAACAATCGAATTTCAATCAATTCATCCAATTCAGATCTCGTTTCAATGGATGTTCCGTCATATGCCGGTATTTTCGTATCATCAAGAATCGAGATTTCTTTCAATTCAAGCTCTCTCAACTCGCGATGTCGAATATCTCCTTCTAAGTCAGTCCAGTTTTCTTTAAGTGGTAAAAAACCAAAACTCCATCCAGACAACTTGCCCGCTTTAGCTTTTTGTACCACCTCTGCATCTCGGATTTCGCACTGACATCTCAACCCAATAGCGTCTTCTGTAATTTTGGTGGTAGACTCTCTTGTAGATGTCAGCTCACGATCATACTTGTGATTAAGCAGAACCTTCACATCATATGATGTTTTCTTGGCACGCTCTAGGGCTCTTTGGAACGCACCCGCCTTAATCTTCTCCACAAATGCTCCTGACTTATTTCTCAGCACCTTACTGTCTCTCTCGACCGCATTCACGTAGCCGTCGATTAGCACAACATCATCTCTGACCTCAACTTTCATCCTCTTTCTCACCACCTTTCCCTGTTTGATCCAGAGCATCCTCCAACGGATTCTCTGCTTCGCTCGAACTGCCATCCACCTTAGAGACTTTATTCGTGTTTGGAGTATAAATCTCATTTGTTTTTGGATAATAGAGCACATCCTGCAATCCGAGCTTTATGAAGTCCAGTCCAAATGCTGGTAACTTCTCCTTTTCTCTGACTTCGTCAAGCTGCATGAAGCCACTGTCCAGCGCGGTTTTATATGCACTAAAGCGCTTTTCAATGTCACCTTTTAGAAGATCTGAAGTATCAAAGGCGAAAAATTTGCTTTCTTTTTCATCCTCTCTCAGCAATACACTGTTGATTGCTCGCTCAAAACGATTCAGATTCGGTATGATGCAGCCTTCTATATACTGCTTTTTATCTTCCTCTGATGCCCCACCATTGATTATGGAAGGTGGTACAAGAAATACTTTGCATACATCATCACCATTTGTTTTTTTGTTCTCGTTCAACTGTAACTCCACCGATGTATTTGAACTTTCCTTGAAGCTAAGTCCATCGTTTAAGATCACCACGTTCTCTGAGTTATTTGAATATAAGTTTCGGAAAGCTTTTTTCAACGCTGTCATCGCTTCTTTCGTCAGTCGGTGTGTTGCCTGGATAAATCCCTTTTTGTTTCCTCCGGTCTTTACCATATTTTTCTCAAACATCTGCGCCGAATAAATGATGGAGAGCAATGTCGAACTTTCCTCAATCAAGGATTTTCCCCTATGACCGTCCGTCGTGTTTCTTAGCAGCTTGATAAATTGCCAGCCCTCATACGAACGACCATTTACCGTTATCTTATAATCTTTGAAAATAGGATCCGTGTTTTTCTGAAAAGAAATGGATCTTGCTTCCACAAAGTGAATAGATTTTACCTCTGACCCCACCTTGTTCACATAAGCATATCCGCCTTTATCCAGATACATATCCATTATCATTGCCTTCTTAAACTGGCAGGCATCCAACGTATCTCCCGTATCGGCATTTAACAATGCAAGTCTCGAATCGTCTTTAACTTCTTCGATTCTATCCCCTTTTTTCTCATACAGTTTGATTTCCAGGGAACTAATGGTGTCTCCAATCTTGTTCACACAAGCCGATATCGACGGCACATTCATTATGTTTTCCCGGTCAATATCGTCCTTCCCAAGTATTGCTTTGAGAATCGGATCACTAATCGACGTTTCATCCACTATTTGCTCTTCTCTGACTTCTTGTTTTCGTCTGAATAAACCCATTGATTTCACCTCATCATATTACTTGCACAACAAAGTCTTGGTCTCCAAATATGATATCCTGTTGCATCAGGTATATTGCATTTATCAGCGCCACAACCATGTCAACCTTGCCGTTCGACTTCTTCTTGTTCACATAGCGATTCATATTTGTATCATACGTACACCGTGCATTTTCAAAATTGATTTCCAGCAACGTATTGTGTGTGTACTGGAACTCACCACTTTCAATCTTCTCTGAAAGAAGCTTAGTCGGTGGATGCAAGGTGTCCGAATGCTGCCGAATTTCCACTGTTGTGTATCTTTCATTCCACTTCTGCGCAGAACTCATTGCATTATAGCGGTCATAACCTACCGCCACTACATGGACTCCGTATTTTTCCTCTATATCAAACACAAAGGCTTCAATCACACTGTAGTCAACAACCATATCACCGCAGGCAATACACTTCATCTGCTCTATGAATCTTCGATAGTCAATCTTTTCAAACTTGTTTTTCTCGTCGATTCTGCCTTCTGGGATAAACGCAATAACATCTGCCAAAATATTTTCATCATCATCGATGCTGGCCATTGCAACCGCACAGTTATCATTTGACTGCGACAGGTCCACTCCGAGCCATACATTCCTTCCCTGCCAGTCAATCTCTTCGACCTCACATGCTTTTACCCTGTTAATATCAATGTAAGACTCTGTACCCTTTCCTTGATATATGATGTTGCAGTGCTTGGTCAAAAAATTTTCTCTGGCACTCTCTACTTCGATTGCTCGCTGTCTCTTCCGTACCAGGTCATCCCATATCTGCTCTATCTCTAATGCAAGGGGGTTGGCTTGCGCAAGAATCTTGTCATCAAAGGTCCAGTCTGTTGTATTGTCTGGCTCAAACAACAATGCGAACACTTTTTCATCCTCGATATGTTCATCCAACACCTTTTTGCAATAAAGCACTTCGTCCTCAAACGGATTGTTCAGTGTCGGATATTTTGTTGAAATAACAAATCCTAACTTGTTTAAGATCGTTAGCTGGCCAGATCTCATTGCCTCTATTGCATAACTGTTCGGGAGCGCCCCTACTTCATCAACCAGAAAAACGTTTGGAAGCTTACCATCAAGACGACTGTTGCTGTAGTTCAGCGGTATATACTTGCTATTTGTCACATAACATTCGATATCATCTCTTCTCAATTTGAAAAGTCGGTCTTTCCCTTCCTGCGGAAAGATTAGCGGATTAAATCCGATAATTTCCTCAATGGCTTTTTTAATCTCTCGCGAAAGAGAACCATCGGGAGCAACTGAATAGAAATATGAGTATCTGGGTTCCAGGAAAAAGAGCAAAATGAAAAGAATGGCAATAATAAACGTCTTGCCATTCTTTCTTGCGATTTCCAAAACCACTGTTTCATATCTTCTTTTCTCTTCATTTTCTTCACACATCACACAGAGCGACGCAATTATCAACACCCACTGAAAACCTGCGATGCAATCATATATCCTTTGATTGATCATCAAACCTTTTGGCATCCGGATCAACTTTAAGATTGCATCAATCTTTTTGACCCTCTCTTCATCCACAAAATATTGTGGTTCTTCTCCGTCACAGATTCTTTTGAATATCTTACATTGCTTCACCACATAAACTGGAGCCTCAATGTCGCCATTCGCAACATCCTGAGCATATTGATACGATGGATGTTGATTTATCATCATAAATCTAACGCATCCAGCAACGGATTTCGATTTTCTTTGCCATTTTTAGTGGCAGAAATCGATATTTTTGCCCTCGCCTGTGGTGAAAGCGAAAGCTCATTGCAACACTTGAAAAAGTCTTTCGTATACTTATCCCGAGTACCCATCATCTTTAATTTTAGCTCCATATTTTCTACTGTATTGATTGCTTTGTCCAGTTCAATCAGATTGCTGATTGTCACTGCTGCTACAGACAATACATAGAGATCCAAGTTCCCTAGAATCCCCGCTTCTTCAAGGTTGTTCACAATATATCTGAATATCTTTTTCTGCGCCGCCGTCAGGTAAGTTGGAGGTTTCAATTTGTCAGATTTTCCTCTCAGTTTTTCCTCTGATTCTTTCCGCACAGCAATGTCCTCAGCAGTGTTATGTTTTGAAGAAGTATTGATTGATTTTGCCGGTCTTGCCATTTCTCCATCTCCTTCATTTTTTCATTTAGGGAAATTACTCTAAAAAAAGGTGGGGCGTCGGTCTGCATTTCTCTCAGAAAATCCACGCCACAACTGTGGGGGGATTATTGCACCAAACTGTCACATCACGATGCATTCTTCCTTTTTGTTCCCTGCATAAATCGATTCTGTTACTAGCTTCATCTGCTGGTCTCGCGAGATTTTCCCAGCTTCACACATCTCATGATGCACGTCGCACACTGTGATGAGGTTGTCATCCGCCAATCTCTTGTTGTAATCTTCCTCAATCGGTACGATATGATGGACACTTAGATTTGTTGTATTATACTGCCTGATCGTCCCTGGCATATTTGCCCTGCAACACAAACACAAGTAGTTGTCTCGCTCGCGGATCCGCACGCTTTTATTCGTCCAGCCGTTTGTTCGGCGAAACTTCAGCGCATCCGTCACCTTGCGATTCTGCCATCTTTTTTCTTCTGCCTTTTTCCTTTGGTCGCATACGTCTTTTACCTCATGAATGCGCCCACAATATTTACACGATTTCAACATACATTTTACCTCCACGCATTACAAAACAGAGGCTGCCAACTTCTTAGCAACCTCTGCTCTGTGAAAAATATAACTCGAAGGAGGTTTAAGCTGTCCTAAGATCTGCTTAAATATACTTTCGACCAATATCATGATAACATGTTTTCATATGACTGTATAGTGACATCTTAGTGACGTAATAGTGACATGTTAGTGACATTACACTTTTCATAAATCCAGACTGATATCCACCATATCCAACGCTTCTGCATATATACGAAAGGCATGACGCCGTGAATAATGTTCCTTCCTTGATATCTCCTGCATGGATAAACACTTGACAAAAAACAGTGTTAAAAATCTGTTGTGTTTTGGAGAAAGCACCGTGTCTATGTACGCTTGCACTATCTCCTTTTTCTGTTCCGCTATCTTCTCCAGCTTTTCCTTTCTCTGAACCAGGTCCACTTTCTCGGCCACTAGGTCAGATACCGCCAAAGGAACTCCACCTCTTGGCATTCCTGTTATTTTCCCAGTCTTTATACTCGTCATCCTATCATCCAGCTCTCCAATCTGATCCGACAAATCATGAATCAGGTTCATTGTTCTTTTGTACTGGATTAGCACATTTGTAACTTCCTTGTTCTGTTTTGTTCCCATCTTTTATTTGCACCTCTCCATCACATTTTATTACTTCCTCGCCTTGCTTTCTCGCTGTATTTTCCTAAGCTTGGCAAGCACTTTCTCTATGCCAGATATTTCTCCCATTAGGTATCTTCTCCGGCCATTTGACATTACTCTTTTGTTCTCCAAACTCTCTTGTAGCAATTCAATCTGCGCCTCACACCACAGCTCCATGCTTTTTATATCATCCATTTCAATCACTCCTTCATACTTCTACTGCTGCCGCAAGTACATCATATGTAAAACACTCATTGTATCTCGCATTTACTCTACATAACGCAAAACCTTTATATAACTTTAGTATCTTTACTGCTTTTACCTTCGGCGTCGTTCTGCCATCTCTTGTGTCCTCAATGACTTTGAACTGCTGCCCTATGTAGAATATCTTCTTCTCTGGTTTCATTCTAAACCACCTGCCTTTACTATCTTGATTGCTCTTTCCAATCCTCTGTGAAACAAATCATCATATTCAGCATCTAAACATGGACTTTTTTCAGCCACATAGTCTTCAAAGTCAGCATATGAGATTTCTCTTTCTTCTTCCATCTCTTCCACAATCCTATCTATAGGCTTTCTAGTGTTCCATGTTGTAATAGCACTTTCCTTATCCGTAAAAATCAATGTGAAATGATTTATGTTTCCGTAACACATTGGTGTATTGCAACCCACTACGAACAATTTGTCATGCTGATTCGGGTTTCCTGTTTCTGCTTCTCCACCACAAAATGGACATGGTAATAATCTCGCATCACTCATTCTTCACACCACCCTTTCTGACAATCTCGATAATCAAGTCAAACGTATTCTTATATATCTCATAACCGCTTAATGACTTGATTTCTTCCACAACCTTATCCACATCGAAGGCTTTTGGAAGGCTGTCAATGGCATTCACAATGTCCTTTTTAATTGCACTTTTGCCATCCTGCGTTGCAAGGATTTCCAAGAACCAATCTTCTGTCATAACCTTTTCTAATTCATCCGCATCAATCAATCTCATTTTCTTCACTTCCTTTCATCATATTCATTGTATTTTTGAAATTCGTCACTTTTTAATGCTTCCGCAAATTCATCAATTACCTTTGCTCTGATTTCTGCATCATGTTCTGAAAGAATCTCTGCAACTTCATCATCAAAACTATCTAATGTATATATACCGATGCCAATGCGATTATTTCTTGTATTTTGTAATTTGTCTTTCCACTCTTGCTTCTTCATACTCTTTCCCCTTTCCGCTTCAAAGCCTGCAACTCTTCAAGGTCACTGACCACATCTTCCAAGAAACTTCTTGCAATCCTTGGGTTGTCCTCTTTGTTCTTTTCAAGCATTTCTTGCAATGCTTTGATTTCATAGTCTTTGATTTTCATAAGCTATTCACCTTCCCTTTCTGCCAATGCCTGCTCTTTATCAATGGTTTCCAATAACTCTTCAAATTTGTTTCTGATTTCCCAACAATGATTTTTTAATACATTATCAAGATTAAGTTCATATAGTTTGCCGTCTTGGGACTTTCTGCAAATAACCTTGTTTTCAGAAAACAATACTTCTTTCATGGCTTGCATCAATGCGTTGTCCTTTTTCTCTGAAAGTTGCATAAAGTCTGCAAATCCTTCCCACTCCAATGCCATAGCTTCATACATATTTTCAAGCATTTTCTTTATGGTCTTTGCCTTATGTCTACAGCCACAAGAACCATCCTTAAATTCGACTTCTTCCATACCTAAAACGCAGTCCCATTCTTGGTATTCATAACTCATATTCTGCATTGCTTCACAATTTTCACACTTCATTTGAACCGCCTTTCATTGCCAATGCCTGCTCTGCTTCTTCTTTGGTTAGGAATACAATCTTTCCAAAGTCCTCAATTAAAAACTCAAAACAATCAATAGTGTACATAACTTTCTTACTAATTGGCATCATGTGGACTTCGATTTTTTCAGCATCAAGTTTGTAAACGTCCATATCCTTTTCATCAGCAAAATATATATGCTCTGTTCCTAACGGATATGGCAACCTCAAAATCAAGCCTTCTTCCTCTGCCTTCTTCATTTCCAGGGCATACTTAATCAGCTTGTGTGTGTCCACATACACAGGAATGACCTTGATCGGATATCCTGCAATCTCCTTTTTGCATCTATCACAACTAATCTTGACTGTTCGCATTATCTATTCCTCCGTTTCCTTTCTTACTGGCTCTGGCTGTTTTATCTTCTGCCCGCAATTTGGACAGAAAGACCACAACTTTCCGCGATGTTCTTCTACCTCCCAAGACCCGCAAACGGGACACATCGGGTAATATCCGTCCCAGTTTATGTCTATCTCTTTGGCTCTTGCCCTCCGCAGGGCTCTATGTGTAAACTTTATCATCTGTGCCTTCTTCATCAGCCCAGCTCCTTCCCACACTTTGGACAGTAATCAAATTCAATGATCCCATATCCCGTCAGTCCATGATCCTTTTCCACTCTTCCGATGCCTTGTTCCGTCAGGTGGATGCGGAATCTTCCATCATTGGATTCGATATCTTTTGCGCCGGCGCAAACCTGGCATACTCCGTCCACAAAATCCGGTACAACAGAATTGGTGTCCGATATTGAATTTTCGTCGATTTCTCCACTTTCCACTGCTGCCTCTGTAGTGGTTTCTGCTGGTGTTACTGGTTCCACTACCTTCTCTTCTGGTAGGTTTTCGTAGGAAATCGGCATTTTTTCAGCAAATTCCCCGATTTCCGTCTGACCTTCCAAAGGCTGGTCCGATATTGAAATCTCGTTGTTTTCTCCACTTTCCACTGCTGTCTCAGTGATTGGTTGCTCTGTTTTCTCACTTTCTTGTACTCCGCCTGTGGAGAAAGTAGACTTTTCCTCTGATTTCGATGCCATTTTCGGCTCATTTTTCTCTGTTTTTTCCTCTTTTTCAAGAGCCTGTCCGCCTATGGAGTTATGGGCTTTATCGACATTTTGAGCCACTGTTTTTTCTTCCGGTAGCTGCTTACCAAATAATTTCACATACCATTCTTCCGGAGAAGATAGTTCCACCGTATCCGAAAGATGTATCATGGCATCAACGATATCTGTATATGTATGAGTTTCCTTTTCCCTGCCACGTGTGATCGCAAACTCTTCATCTCGGAAGAAACAAAAGCAACTCCCCGCTCTTACGTGTCCACGTCCAGAAGGTTGGATTGCTAGCAACGCATCCTGCTCATTGATTGGTTCTCCAGCTTCTCTTTTCATCATGTATGGCCAAATGTCCCGCAGTCGGGATGCGTACATCTCCATGTTGAGCATTATACGGACAACCATCGTCAGTAATCCCTCTTCGGATTGCGCCGGCGCAAATGCACGTGTGAAGTTCTCCTGCTCACGTACCTCTTCTGCTGCCTTATACTCTTTTCCCATCTCACGGATTTCATCACGCTTTGTCTCCGGTGTGATCTCTTCTCTGATTTCCTCTGGCAGTTTCAACATTTCCACCAGCTTCGCTTGTCCAAATCCCTCGTATCGCTCTTCCAGAACGCAAGAATATCCACCCACGGAGTATGTCTTATTGATACTCATAAAGCGGGACGTCTGGGACTGCTCCCATCCATATTCCTGTTTGGCAAATTCAAAGATACTAGTATATCCTCTCTCTTTGTAAAGTTCAGCATCATCTGCCTTTCGAAGAATGTAACCAATCTCCACAATTGATGTGCATGCTTTTCTCTGTGCTGCATCGATCTCTCTCATAACGTCCTGCATGGACGTAATCTGCATTGTAATCTGTTCCATCTGCTTCTCCTTTCTTAGTTCTCCCGGCACGAAGCCGGGAGGCATCTCAAATGGCTTACCCGTGATGTAATACCATTGGTGCTACAAATAATTTCTTCCGAAGATTCTCATAAAATCTTCTCTTGTCCCATGTTTCTCTTCAAAGGCTCTCTATGCTGCTGCCTTTAGGTTGTCCGCTGTTTCCTTGCACTTATGTACTGCTTTGGGACCGTTCTCGTGGCACTTGAATCCACAGATACGGACTTTTAAACCATACTTCTCGGAGTTTTTCCGATTCGGTCCACCAAATACATGGTGCCAATGTAAGTAGTCCATGGTTCCGTTGGCGCCACACAAATAACATTCGTTGTTATCAGCTTGCATGATGCTTTTCACGTTTTCTCACCTCCACAAATTTATTTAGAAATTCATCCACTTCCTTGACCTCGTCGCCCTCGTGATTGTACTTTCCATGTCGCTGGATGATCTTGTAATCCGGGGATATCTCGATGGTATAGAATGGGGTCTCTGGGTCTTCCTTTTTGCGAAGAAACAGGATGTAACTTTGCCCTCTCACCATTTTGTCTCGATATGTTCCTCCGCCTACACATATGTGTTGAACCTGACCTTCTACCACTATTTCACTGTTCGTTTTTGCTGGACGAAGGATAAACTGGTCATCCTTAAAGGAAAACTTTTTACGAATCTTCCTTTCAACTGCTGCAATACTCTTGTCATGTTTCTTTGCTTCTTTCTTCTTTTTCTTCAATTCTTCCTCATTGACGCACTCTACCGCCTCATCATGCGCTCGTACGATACTCTGAGGATAGAGAACTTCTCCAGCGGTCATGTCCCACCCTAATCTTTCTGCCATACTCAAATAGTCAGTGTACATACCGATGTTGTTTACAGTTACTGGTCCTTGCTCAGCATATCGCAATATCTTATCCACACTCATATGCGAAAGAACGGTGTCCAGGTCATGTTTCCAGCCATAACCCCCAAATAGTTTCTTTATTTTTTCATGCTTTTGCTTGCCTATTACAATTCCTTTCTCACTCAAAAACTTCATGATCTCTATATCCAACCATTCTGGATTTTTCAATAGCTTATACTGCTGCCTGGTAATCCCCAACATTTTGTGCGCTTGCCTTGCTTTTTTATCCAGCTCTTCCTGACGACTTCTTTTTCCGTCACAGAAATACTCAACCAGCGCATATTTCTTGGTTTTTTGAAGCGACTCAATCAATGGATACTGGCTATATGTATCAAAGTAATCGTATATGTCATACTGGGATAGTTTCTTTCTCTTCCGTTGTTGTTGGAATTCCCAAAACATATGGTACGGAAACGCTTTACTTAGCTCTTGCTTAATTCCCTTTGTATAAACTTGGCCAAAAGAATGTTCATTGGGATAATTTCGTAGATACACACACCCTTCACGATTATTCTTCTGGTACCTTGAAGAACTGGAATACCACGTATTACTGCTCCTGTCTTCATACCATACTGCAGGTTTTCCCTGTTCGATAACAACTCTGGCCGGTTCCCACACCAAGCGCTTTGGATGTCCATACTCCGAATAGTTTTTCTGCATCCTGATAAACCGAAGCATGAGCCCATTTTCTATCGCCTGTACATACTCTGACCATCCATTGTCAATCAACCCTTTGATTCTTCCACTACTCTTCATGGTGACTCTGCTGCCGCATTCCGGACATTTTCCTTTCTCGTTATGTCTGCATACTTTTGACGGAATCATTACATGCTTCTCGCAATGCGTACAGAATGCTTCAAACTGCCGTCTGTTCGTCCTCTTATAGATTAAATACCGACTTTCTTTCATTACCACATGTTCATGCCACTTCAAATAATCCGCTGGCAATTCCTTTGCCTGATCCATGAGGTCAATGCTTTTTGCATCCTTCTTCTTTTGACGTTCAAAGAGTTTTTCATGATTTATCTCTTTCTGCCAGCGCATAATTTCATCGACAGTCCCCAACCCTGTAACATCTTTTACCACTTCCGGATGCAGTAATAAAAGACGGTCTGAACGCCACCCAAGCAAATACTCAATGGTTGCCCTCCCCCATTTCTCCGCGACATTGTCAAACTTACAAGTCCACCAACGTTTTCTCGCCACATCGATATATACCACATACCCTCTCGGCTCTGGAACTTCTTCTCCTTGAAGATAACAGTCTCTGATATCTTCTGTCTCGTAGATACGGAGGGCAAGGATATTATCCATTCGCTCCGGCCACATGATGAAAGCATATTGAAGGCGACTGCCATAAAACAATCGTGGCTCCTCTTCCATGTCATTGGCACATCGGATTACTTCATCCGGTATGTTTATTCTCTGAATACAAGGTTTTCTCATCCTTTCCCACCTCCACGATAATACTCACGTGTGAGCTGGAAAGCTCGCATATCACTACATACACCACTGTTTCCACTTCGGTTCTTTTTTGCTTCGTCTTCGATAATCTTATACATAGCACTTGCCCGTTTCCCTTTTTTGCGGATTGCCAATGCCAGCTCCATATCGTCACAATTAGCTTCCAGATAATCAATAACCGCCATGATCACATAGTTATCCTTTGCCTGCTCTCTCTCCACTTTCAATTTTCCGAAAGCCGCGGTGATTGGATCACACAGTTCTGTCGTTCCTCCGTCGATGTAAAACTGCAGGTCCTCTTCCAGTCCATTTTCCTCTGCCAGCTTTTTCAAATTCTCCATGTCACCCTCAGCAAACAATCCTGCTGCCGCTTTGTTGATTTCCTCGTAGGAATCAAATTCTCCAAATACCTTAAAAAGTTCTGCCATAGCATATCCTCCTATCTGTCCTCAATTGTTGTAAATTCTCCACGCGCCAACTCCTGCTTGATGTACGAAGTATATTCGTGGCGCTTCTCTCGTACCGCTTTTACACTTGTCATTCTCTGTGCTGCATCAAAGAAAGTTTCCCAAAGTTCATAATACTTCTGGGTCAATTCTTTGAAATTTATAATTCCTTCCACATACACATTGTCTATATGTATCACTACGTCACACGGTGTTGTCATGCATTGGATAGCATCCGTTACAGCCCGCACCGCCAACTTCTGGTATGGAAGGTTGCTCCACCCTGCATAATGCTCTTTGGTCTTCGGTTCTCCATTCTGTATAACCTGCAACACAATTCCATACTCGCCACAACCGTTACCGAAATTCCCGTGCCAGCGAGTAGTAATATATATGTCTACTCTCATGGTCCTCTCCTTCCTTGGTCCTTCACCAATATGTATCTCATGTACGGCCAACCAGCCTCTGTCGTGAAATGGATCTCTGTTCCGTCTTTCACATAGTACCCTTTCTTTGCTCTTGGCTTCTCATAGTACCCTTCACGAGTCTTGATAACGATCTTCTTTGTTTCCGGTACATACAGATTCCTTGACCTGGTATACTGCTTTCCTTTTCCTCCCGCTTCCTTCCAATACTTCCTCTTTTTGAGAAGGTACGAAGCCAGCTGTGAGTATTCGCCGGTATCATCCAAAAGATTGAAGTGTACTCGACCAAACAGCCACTTGCTTCTCATTTCTTCCATTGCGCCGGCGCAAGTATTCATCACCAGATGATGATGCAGTCCGCCATTTCTTCCAAACTCTACAACTTCGATATACTTCATCTCTATGCCAGCCTTCCGGAACAGTCGTCTTGTCTTTTCCATGAATGGCCTTATGTTCCTTCTGGCTTCCTCTGGGTGTGGCAGGTCTGTTGTCCGGCGAGTAGTCAAGGACCAGGTGCCAGTCCCTGCCCTTGAAGTTAGCATTCATCAATATCGTTACTTTTCGAATTGCTTTTCTTAGATTGCACTTCTCCTGCGCTTCTGTTGTCTTATGAAGGTTCACGCTCCGTTCGATCCCCTTCTTGTTGTATCTACTGCTGTAATACTTTTCTGTTATGATGGTATTACCAGCTTTTGTTATCGCCATCATGTATGACATATCATTTCCTCCCATACGTCTAAAAGTAATATCTTTAGCAAGTCTGCAAAGGGGCTCTCAACCCCTTATTTTTCGTGACTTTTTGCACTTTCGACTTGCAATCTCTGAAATGATATGCTATACTATAGGTGTATGGTTTAGTGTATAGCATATCACTTGGAGCAGTCAGTTGCCGCTGGCTGTTTCTTTTTTGTGCTGATCCGCTGGAATGCATCTTTCTAGCCTAGAACCACATATGTCGCAGCGCTTCACGTAAATTGTGCTGTACGTGTGGTGTCCTTCCGGACAATAGCACATGTAAAATGGATCTGTTACTCGGGTAACTCCATCTTGATAAAAACTATTCTCCTTCATTCTTGTACCTTCCCTCTGAAACTACTTTCGCAAGCATCTTAACTACTTCTTTCCGAATCTCTGTAATCTTCTCCAAATTCGTACGGAAACACCGTTCTTCATAGATAGGAGTTTTATTATCCGTCACTTGTATACAGATACAATCCGTGTTTCCATGCAGAGCAAAATATACATCCATCCCTGGAACATCATCCAATATGAGAGCTACTAGCGTGATTTCCGCCACTTCTAATCTTAATTCCTCTTCTTTCTCTTTCACTATTCTTCTCCTTCCATTACTTTCAGTACTACCAGATACACCAGCCACCGCCACGTATTCCCAGCCACGATTCCCGCTTTGGTTACTACGTTTTTACTCCTTCTGGTTGTATCTACGTCTGTTATTTGCATAGTCCATTCTCTCTTTCATATTCCTGCGACTTCTGCAGAACCTTCTTTGCATACTGGCTGACTTCGCCCTTTGCAATCATTCTCTCCGCATAAGCTCCGCCACCGTTATATGCCATAAGCGCCCACGCTGGATCCTTGTACTTCTTACAGTGGCTCTGCAAAAGAGCAACACCAACACGGACATTCTGTATCGGATTCTTCAGATTCGTACATCCCAGCTTGTCCATCAACGGTCTGTGCCATCGTTCCTGGATCTGCATCAACCCGACAGATTCTCCATTGTCCGAAACACAATCCGCATCAAACCTTGATTCCGTATAAATGACCGCCATAACAAATTCATACGAAATGTTTGCGCGGGCGCAAATATTGAAAATCTTCCGCTGTTGCTTCTTGGAAAGCGGGCAATCTTCGACAAATCTATACTGCAATATAGATTTTTTCCGTTCCATAGATACTGCAATAGCTTTTTGTGCCTCTACCGGCAACAATCCCGAGTCCTTGCTACTGCTCTGCACGTTCTTCTTGTACTCCTTCTGCTCCTGCTGCCTTTGGAGTTCTCTCTGGTACTTGATCTCTTCTATCATCTCTGCCTCCTGCACGTCATTCCAATCATGGAATAACAGACAGATGATAGCGAATGCTGTTACCAACACAACGATCATTTCCACAACTCCGACGGCTTCTCTTTTCTCCTTCATTGTCTTCTCCTTCCTCACTCTGATAGATTTCCTTGAAAATATTGTTCGTTGATAAAATCAATAATTGAGCTTGGTACAAAATTGTATCCTGCAGTTTCCATGTACCCTGCGCACCAACAGATACATGCAGCTCGGGTGTGTAGTACGTTTCGCTCTATTGTCCTCACCAAATCTTCTTTCATTTCTTCTGTTTTCTTTCGCAGTTGCCTCTTGTAGCTTGCCTGCGCTAATGCTCTTATATTTCGCATAGTCACACCTCCTACTTTTTTCTTACCGCTTGTTTCTCTAATCGTTTTGATAACTTCTCTGTGTCCCAGTAGATTGTACCTTTTGGTACAAATCGAAAAGCTATCGTTTGTCCTGGCTCTCGCATGATTTCTAACAGTTTTCGATACGGAAAGCCCATCTTCTGTAATTCTGCTGTTGACATTACTGCTTTAGGATACTTCATACCTTCACCTTCTTTCTATTTGCCCGGCTGGACTTTAATAATTGCTAACTGTATACGATTTTGAAAGGATGATGATTGCCAGCCGGGCTTATTGGAACGATCCGACTTATGCCAGATCGGAGTTCCCTATCTTGTACTCTACACTCAAACCAAACTTCTCTCCTGCTAAGTTGAAGTTCACTGGAGGACAGCTTTTGCATGCTTTCACTTCTGGACATGAGTTACATGGAAACTGTTCTCCTGCTATTGCTCCATTTAGAAAATCTTTATATAGACAATTTAGCCAATGGAACACACAAATATCTTCTTGCTTCACTTTTTTTGCATTATCTGTTTCTTTCACTTGCTCACCTTCCTTTCTCTGAAAATAATTTGTATTTTCTGCATTTTCCCTTTATAATCTCATTGAGTGTTGGTAGCACTTATTCCAATGAAGAAAGGGGGTAGCTGCTCATGGATCAAGATGTCAAAAATCTTATTGCTGAAAATTCATTAAAACGTATTCAGAAAGTGTTCGACACTTCTGACGAGCCAATAGATAAGCTTTGCGAAACTATTATGAATATTTCAGTAAAATCAGCAATCATTGTTCTTGAAGAATATGAAAAACTTAACAAGTCACTGTAGTGCAATTATTGAGCCATTTAACCTTTCAGCAAGTTTTTCAATAATATCTTCAACTGTTGGCTGATTTTGAACTTTCTCTTCGAGGTCAGCCAGCTTTTTTTCGAGTTGCTCCAATCTTTCTTCGCTCATGGTCTGATTCACTTTCTCACGCTCCTTCTTCCTTTACGATGCCAAACAAAGCATTGGCATCTACCCCGAAATCTTTCATTACATTTACTATCGCAGCTACGTCTATTACTCTGATGAGACGTCTTCCGTTTAGCATGTCGCTAAACTCTTGAACAGTGAATCCAGCCTTTATGGCTATTGCAGACTGTTTGATTCCTTTTGAAACAATAATTTCTTTAAGATGTTCTGCGACAACGCTATTTGATGTTTGAATATCAAGCAACTTATTCCCTCCTTTCTCTGCTCACCTTAGTGACACCTCTGTAATATCACTATGATGGAAATTATAATGCTAGCCAATTCCAATCCTGTAACTGACCACCATATTACTTCATAAAGTAATGGGTGGTCTTTTTCCAATTTTGTCCACATACTTACTCACGCTCCTTTCTCTGCTTGTCTTTTCTCCCCTCTTTCCTTATACTGTACTTACAGGCTCCCGCCAGAGCCGAGTACATAAGAAAGGAGTTTATGCTACATGAAACTTGATAGTGATTGTATACGTGATATACTGCTAACTGTTGAATCATTACAATATGGGGCTGTATTGACAATCCCTGCACTCGCAGATAAGCTTCCTGCCTATTCCAAAGATACACTTGAATATCATTGCTCAAAGCTTTTGGAAGCAGGTTTTATCGATGCTTTGACTGTAACTGTAGCTGGTTGTGCGCATTCGCCTATCGCACAAATCAATGACCTAACCTATGTTGGACACGAGTTTCTTTCAAGCATCCGTTCTGATACTATATGGAATAAAACAAAGAAAATCGCCAAGGACATCGGTGTCAGTTCGTTAAGTACACTCGGAGATATTGCATTGAAACTCGCCGCCTCATTTGTGAGTGATCACTTTGGAACGTGAAATTTTTTCTTAATGGCTCTTTCTATGTACTCTGATAATGTTTTCTTATCTGGAATGGTACTTGTATCTTCTATGTACATGAGAAGAGCCAAACATACCATCTTGCATGCGAGCGCATAGATGCCTAATGCAATCGTTGCTATGAATACTATAAGCGTCATGCTCACTCTCCTTTCTCTGCTTTCGCATAAATGTCTGATAGTTCTACTCCAAGTGCTTTTGCAATTCGGGGTATATCGCATGCCTTTATTAATCGTCTTCCATTCAGCATGTCGCTGAATTCTTGTTGACTATATCCAGCTTTTTCAGCAACATATAATTTTTTCAATCCTCTCTCCTCTATGATTCGAGAGATGTTTTGAGCCGCTGGCTCATTAAAGTCTGCAATTCGCATTCTTTATCACCTCCGCCGTTCTCGTATTGCGTACTTTTCTCTGATTATATTCGCATTTTGCATACTTGTCAAGGTTTTTTTATAAAAAAATATTCGTTTCGCGTATTTTTACTATTGATTTATTCATATTTTGCGTATATAATGAGGCATATAAAGAGAGGTGATTATATGGCTTTTTACGATAGATTAAAAGAAAGTCGAGTGAGTGCTGGCTTAACACAAGATCAGTTAGCTCAAAAATTAGGAATTGCAAAGTCAACATTATCTGGATATGAAAGTGGCAACAGAGAACCTTCTGTGGCTACAATCGCCAAACTATTAGATGTATTAAACATTGATGCAAATTATCTTTATCAAGATGAGATTGATGCTTTGGGTGGCAGCCCTACTGTTCTGAAGTATGACGAATTACGAATTGTGGAAAAATATCGCGCCCTTGATGAGCATGGAAAAGAGAGCGTTAATATTATCTTGGATAGAGAATTGCTTCGTGTCGATGAAAAGAATCGCTTGACTGCTGCCTGTGATATCGAAACTGGTACTCGCAGTCGTATGATTAACTACTATTTTCGTCTCGCTTCCGCTGGAACAGGACAGATCCTTTTTGACACACCACCTACAAAACGTATTGAAATCCCTGATATACCAGAATTCCAGAAAGCAGATTATGCAATCGGTGTAAACGGAGACAGTATGGAACCTACATACCAGGACGGCGATACTCTTCTTGTTGAAATGGCAGAGGAGATTAATATAAATGATATTGGAATTTTCCTTGTTGATGATGAATGTTTTGTAAAACAGTTAGGTTACAATGAACTCATTTCTTTGAATCATGATTACCCTAACATTCCTTTGAATGAAGGTGCAAAGTGTATGGGTAAGGTTATCGGTAAGTTGTAATGACTTTGATGCGCCGGCGCAACTGGTAACAATTTGTAACCGTTTGAATTTGAAATACTCTTTTACATCTCTTCTTGCAAAAATATTATATTTTATGCGCATTATGTGTATTTTTCTATTGACTTTTATGCGTATAGTGTGTATAATATAATTGTAAGGAGGTACTTGATATGAGGGTCAGAGAAATCGAAAAGATTATACTAAACGATGGTTGGTACTTCGTAAAGCAAGTTGGTTCACACCGACACTACAAGCACCCAACCAAACCCGGGAAGGTTACAATACCGATACATACCGGGGACCTTGATAAGGGTACTGTAAAATCAATCTTCAAACAGGCTGGGCTTTTATAAAAGCCCTCCTGCTTGGAATTAAGGAGGAATATAGATGAAACTTATTTATCCCGCTATTTTTACACCATGCGAAGAAAAAGAAGGTTACACTGTTGTTGTACCAGACCTTCCAGGATGCGTGACAGAAGGAAGCTCACTTGTAGAAGCAATTGAACTTGGAACGGATGCAGCCAGCGGATGGATTCTCGGTGAACTCGAAGAAGGTAACGATATCCCAACACCAACCGAGCACAAAGATATTGCTTTAGAGGAAGGAAGTTTTGTTTCGCTTCTTGTGCTTGATATGGATTCCTACTCCGAAAAGTACGGTTCCAAGACCATCCGCAAGAACATCACAATCCCTGCATGGTTAAACACTTACGGAGAAAAGCACAATGTGAACTTCTCCAAGGTGCTACAAGACTCTCTCCTAGAGCTTGCACAGAATAACTAATGCGACGGCGCAAATGGAGTACAATCTGACACCAACTGTCTGGCAATCAAATGAAAATATTTTTTATGAATACTTGACAAGAATTCTGGATATGATACAATATCACTAATTAGTGAATGGCTAGTGTCCGGCCATAGAAAGAGTCTTGGATTGTATTCCAAGGCTCTTTTTATATTTAGGAGATTATTCATAACAAAAGAAAAAGACTCCCTGCGCCAACAGGGAGCCAAACCACACTAAATCAAGGCTTGATATAGCATGTACAACCACTTCATATTATATCAGACCTTGGTTTATTTCGCAACGAAACCAGGGTATTTTTATACCCTTTTTTACCAAAAAGGAGCTGATTTTATGGGACGATTGAAGAAACAGAAAGACGGTCTCTACAAAACCAGTGTTACCATTGACGGAGAACGTTTCCCCGTTTCTGGAAAAACACTACAAGAGGTAGAGGAAAGGAAGTCAGAAATCCGAATTGCAGTGAGAGAAGGTAAGCCAATCAAGACTTCAAGTATGCTGTTGAAGGACTATGCCGAGAACTGGTACACTTCCTTTCACAAGAACAGGAACCACAACACATCTGATATGTATTATTATTCCATATTCCCACACATCATCCCTGCCATTGGCCATATTCCCATCTCACAGATTACTAGGAGTGATATACAGGCAATGATTGATGAACGTGCGGACCATCCACACACATGTCAAAAGATTATGATATGTTGTCGGCAGATGTTTGAAGATATGATCGACGATAAACTCATCACTTCCAATCCTTGCAGAAGAAGAAAAATTATTCTTCCCAAAATCGTAAAGAAAGAAGTACCACCTCTATCAAACGAAGAACTTTATGCCATCGTTCATGCAGATGTTGGCCAGATGGAGCGTGCGCTTCTTAACTGCCTACTTGCCTTCGGAGTACGACGCTCGGAAGCGCTGGGACTTATGAAGTCCGATTTTAATTTCAAAACAAACACTGTTTTCTTTCAAAGGTCCATTACTTTTGACAAGAATAACCCAGTGATAAATCCGGATATGAAGAATGACTTTTCTCAGCGTCGGATGTATATTCCAGAAGCATATCAAGATTTTTTCAAAGATTATATTGCAAGTTGTCCAGGACTTTATCTGTTCACCAAGAGGGATGGTTCCCTCATTACCAAATCCTCTTACGTTAAGATGTGGGGACGGATCACCAAGGCACTCAATGAATATCTACTCACGGAAGCAGAGCGAAAGATGAAGCAGAACCCAGAACGAAGAATCACTGCCCTTACCTTCCGTCATGACTTCGCAACACAACTTTACTACTCAAACATCAGCAGAAAAAAAGCAGTTGAAATGATGGGACACGCTGGCCCACAAATGATTGATACGATATACGCTGCACTGGATGCAGAAAAAGAACGTGCAGAAGAAAAGATTGATGCACTTCACAACAACAGAATGGCACATTAAAAAAAGGGGCAGAACCGCCCCTTTTTATCAATATCCGACTTTTTTAACGCCATACTTAGCTTGTGCCTTTGTGAATCCTTCAAACATTAATTGGTCAATCAATCCTTGTTTCGAGAATGACGTATAATCTAAATAATCTTGTGCTTTTATCGCAGCTTGTTCTTTCCAATTCACTTTTATATTATTAACTGCATACGCAGCTTCTTTTTTCGTGAATCCTTCAAACTTCAACTGTTTTTCTAGCCCCTTTTTAGAAAATGCTGTATAGGACAAGTAATCTTCTGCTTTTGCAAGTGCGTTTGCTTGACCGATTGTGACTTTCTTCGGTTTCTTAGTTGGCTTAGGCGCAGGCTTTTTTTCCTTTGGTTCTTCACTTTTCTCTTCAACTACATCTTGCTTTTCCGTTTCTTCGGCTTTTTCTTCTGTAACGGACTCTGTTGAAGTATCAGAAGATGCTTCTTGCGTCGTTGGCTGTGTTGTTTCTGTCGGCTCTGATTCGGAACCAAATATGCCAATTACGAAAATCGCTGCTACAACACCGATAATGATTTTTGTTTTCTTTTTCATACTAAACGCTCCCTTCTTCTGTAAATTATACCAATATAATAATATATAATGGCTTGAAATACCATTGACATTTTAGACAAAACACACGTTCAGAAAATAAGAAGGAGAAAACACATCTCTACTCGACTTTTACTCGACTTTTTACTCCGTTTTTGCCTTACTCGACTTTTACTCGACTAAGAAAATGACATAAAACAACACAAACCAACATATAACAAAAAACCGCACAACCAGCGTATTTTCGTTGATTGTGCGGTTTTATAGGTAGTGAGGCATCGGGGACTCGAACCCCGGACAACTTGATTAAAAGTCAAGTGCTCTACCACCTGAGCTAGTGGCCCGTATAAATTTGATAAACTGGGCTAGCTGGATTCGAACCAGCGAATGCAGGAGTCAAAGTCCTGTGCCTTACCGCTTGGCGATAGCCCAAAAACACCAAGCTTGTTCCGAGGAACAATAGCTTATCTCAAGGACAAGCCTTGGTAAAGGGTGGATAGAGGGACTCGAACCCTCGGCCTCCAGAGCCACAATCTGGCGCGCTAACCAACTGCGCCATACCCACCATAATGTGCTCGAAGGGATTCGAACCCCCGACCCACGGCTTAGAAGGCCGTTGCTCTATCCAGCTGAGCTACGAACACATATGCTTTAAATGCATGTCTCACTAGTTGTGAGAAAGCGGGTGATGGGAATCGAACCCACGTATCCAGCTTGGAAGGCTGGGGTTCTACCATTGAACTACACCCGCGTATCTATTGAAGCGCTGTTAATCGGGGTGACAGGATTCGAACCTGCGACCCCCTGGTCCCAAACCAGGTGCTCTAGCCAAGCTGAGCCACACCCCGCCGTTCTATGTCCTACGTGCACTCACACAACGCAAGATATATTATATTAGATGGATTTGCTTATGTCAACAA
>JAZNJZ010000060.1:0-2984 GCA_045578325.1 Eubacterium sp. | reverse complement strand
CCTGATGCACCCGCATCTACCCCCAACACTGAGGTTGTTACCCCCGATACCGAAGTTGTCGTTCCCGACAATACTGACGCTCCCGCTACTGAACCTCAGGTCAGCATGGAGACTGTGACCTACGATACCGTTGCAGAGTATGAGCAGAAGCTGCATAGCATGGGTTTTGTGGAAGTTACGATGTATGAGGATATGGTTCCTACGGAGCTGCTGGTGTCCGATGACGCCTTCCAGATGACTTTCTCTTTTACCTATGAAGGCAAGACTGTTGACAACTGGCATCTGTATGGCGTAAAGGCAGACGCTCCTGCCAATATCTCTACCCAGCAGGCAGATATGTACGAAAACTGCGATATTATGGACTATGCTGAGTACTACACTGATATGTATGACTTGAATTATATACACGTTGTAGACTACATGCTGTACAATCTCAACGCAGAAAAGACTGCGCCGACTTTTGCCATCTCCCTGCGCACCATGCATTTTGTCGAGACTTCCAACATGTATAACATGTGGTGTGACGAGGACGCAATGACTCTGGGTATTGCTGACCCCGCCATCCTGCCGCTCAGAAATAATTAAAAACTACAAAAAACTGGAGCACATGGTATGATCCATGTGCTCCATTCTCATATCGTTACCATCGAGAGTTTTCCCACGGCAACGCATTGGTATCTATTCGTTTGTCCCCAAATGTGAAAATACCAGTCCTATGCCATTGCCTTACAGCGGCGTTGTATTTCTCAAGATTATTCCTGGGAATTTCGTAAAAAGTAATTCTTGAGCTGCGGTCTTTACGCCCTTCTCTTTCGGATAAGCAAACGTCAAGCGACTCATAGATTTCTTTGGATTCTCCATATGTAATATCAGTGTATGATTCTTTAACATAGGCATCAGGATGTCTATGGTTACAATCGTCTATGTCCATACAGTCTGCTTCGGAAAAATACTTTTCATCACGCCAGCAAGTAAATCCACACTTTATTTTCTCAAACCATTGAGCGCTTATAGTGTCGAAATAGTGGTTATCCCAATCATATCCTCCAGCCGCTGATTGATACATGGAATACTGGATACTTTCTTCTGCCTGGATATTTGCGTTTTTTTTGATGGCGCAATATAAGAATGAAGCATTTTCATTCGGCTTTTATAGGCAACATTAAGAGTTTCCAAATTCAAAAATTCGCTGCCCTCCAATATGCCGATTTCCTGAGCATCATGTAGCAGCGTTACCACGGAAGAAACATTACCGTTGCTATGCTCATACAGCCAACGGATCGTAGCATCATCCAGCTTTGTCCGATTCCTCACATACTGATATTGGTACAGCGTTTCACAAAGCTCAACTCGCTACCCATGTCGGTTACAAGCACTCCTGGCATTTGGCAAGTATCCCAATCTCCCTGTTCGATAAAAACGCCATGGGTACTGCACCAATCCTGTTTATTGGCAATGACATTCAGCATCAAACTCCGCAAGCTGTATGTACCACCCTCCCATCCCAGAGAATAACCTAAACAAAGGCTGCTGTGTGCATCAATACAAGCGGTCATAACAGGCCGTCCAACTAACTTACCCGCATCGTCCACCAAGTAAATGTCACAGATTGTGGAATCCAACATACCCACACCAACGGCAGGTGCAAACTGCTGTACGCCATCACCCAGCAGGGGTCTTTTATTGTGCTGATAATACTTCAGTCCATCCCTGGATATGTAATACTGCTGCATCTTTTTGGTCTTTCGGTAGAAGTACCGAAACTGGTTAAAAGACGGGTATTCTGCCACAAGCTGTCCCTGGGAATCACAGTATTTTGCTTGCAGCATCAGCGTGTAGGCAGTATTCAGAGAATTTTTGTGTTGGGTGTAGAAAAAACTGTTAAGTCCCCAACGCATATTCTTTTCGTCCTGAGTTAGTCCATTACGATCAGCCTTTTTTACGGAAACAAGGACCGCTACATCCTGGTACACCAAATAAAGGCAAAGGTATTTTCTGATAGTCTGCTTACTGCATTGTTCTGACAGCAAATCTATCATTTGGTTTCGCTTTGACTCATTTCCTATAAATGGAAGTACTCCAGCAATCAGAGTATAATGCTCTTGTGCAAGTCGCTTTTCTTTCTGAGATAGCTGCCGATTTTGAATCATGCCTGTCCGATAGTATAAATCCGCTTCACTGAATTCGACAAAATTTGACAACTCATCTCTCCTAATCCATTTGGGCATTGTCCTTTTAATGCAGTCAATCACCAGAGAATTATCTTCTTTCGTTTGTAACACTCGGATTATCTCATTTCCATTACTCAGCAGCATCAACAACAATCCCCCAATCTTTGCAGCCCCGCTTGGACCAAAATAGCCTACTTCCATCCAACAGCTTTATGGTCTTCGGCTTGCCCAAGTGTTTCCTTTCCACACATTCCCTCACCATCATCTCACCATTTACCAGAGTGCATAGAAAGTCCGTCATATATTCCCCTATATCTTTACCATCCAACGGGACATTGCATTGTATCTCGGCAATATTCATATTGGATTCCAGAATATCAGCATACGCGCTTTGGATAGGATCATAGGATTTGAATACTGTCTTACACTTGTTCAGGACACGCTTTTCACATCTTCCCTTGTAGTCTTTTTTTCTCATATGTGACCTCCATGTTTTTTTTCAGAACTTATATTTTCCCAAAAATGTTCTCTAATTTGGGAACTTTCCCAAAAACGTGTTCATTTTTGGGGATTTCCGCAAAAACAAAATGCGGAGAAAAAAAGCAAATAACATTTTTCTTCAAGAAATGGCAGATTCATAGATGATTCCAGAACATTTTTACATAAGTTTCCTCCAAAATTTTCTTCCCCAAATTACCTCTGGTCACTTCTCTATGTTATTGAAAATTCTTAGCATCCTCCAAGGGGCAAATTCTCACATTCTCCCCACATCTCACATTTGAGATTCCAAAGCATATACCTCCCCATTTTATT
>JAZNJZ010000059.1:0-2515 GCA_045578325.1 Eubacterium sp. | reverse complement strand
GCCGCGGAGTCACAGAGGCGGAGGAGCGGGAGCTCTGCATCCGAGAGGAGGAGATCGAGGTCTTTATCCGTCGCGTTGTCGGCGAAGTGACGGGGGATTTTGGAGATGTTTTGGAGTGCCTTTGCTTGAAACCAACCCCCTGTTCACAGGGCTGAACGGGATCGGTGGCGCCATTATGCCAATTCCTGATTAAAAGTCCTAACGAGAGAATCGTATGATTCCCCCAAAAATACTTACCCCCAACGCGGGTTTTGCGTTGGGGGTATATTTTTCAAAACAGAAAAAATTCACGATGGTACTAAATCACAACAAACAATGACCAGATTCTCGTGGTTGTTTTTCAAACAAACGGTTAATATTGAGTTTCACCTATTGAAAAAAACCAAAAAATGTGGTAGAATAGTGTAGACAGATAGCAATTGCCAATCATCGGCGCAAATCACCATTATTAATCACTGGACGAGGGCCCTACAATGACTACTATACACACTTTAGCTACAATGAAAAAAAAGGAATCCATACAAAAATTCCATAATAGTATTATTTGCGGAGACAGTTTGGAGGTAATGCGGCGGCTTCCTTCCCAAAGTGTCGATTTGTTTGTCACATCACCTCCCTACAATTTGAAAAATTCCACAGGTAACGGAATGAAAGATGGCAGAGGAGGAAAATGGGTAAACGCCGCATTGCAAAATGGATATGTAAATCATTCCGATGATATGCCTTATGATGAATATGTAAAATGGCAACGAGCTTGTCTTCGGCAAATGTTTCGTTTGTTAAAAGATGATGGGGCGATTTTTTACAATCACAAATGGAGAGTGCAAGCCGGTCTGATTCAAGATCGGCATGAGATACTCCAAGGATTTCCTGTTCGACAAATAATCATCTGGCGGAGAAAAGGCGGCATCAATTTTAATGCTGGTTATTTTTTACCAACTTATGAAGTTATATACCTAATAGCCAAACCAGATTTCAAATTAGCACCGGGTTCAAACAAACATGGCGATGTTTGGGAAATAACGCAAGAATGCAACAACCCTCATCCTGCACCATTCCCCGAGGAGCTTATTGACAGAATTGTTACTTCAACCAACGCTCAACTTGTTATAGACCCTTTTGGCGGTTCGGGGACATCAGCGATATCCGCAAAGAAAGCAGGAAGGAATTTTATATACATTGACAATTCAAACACTTACTGCCAAATGGCACGCAAACGAATCGACGGGGAGGAATGGCAAAAATGAATGATTCTATGTACACCCTTGATGAAGTTGTTTATAACAGCCCTTGGCGAAACGCATATTGGTTTGCCAGAATGTTGCTAAATACTGACCAATATGGCGCTATAGGAAAAAGGGATTCCCTCATGTCCTCTCTTGTTAGCGAAATCGAGGCCATTATAGAGCAACATTTCCTGACGGATGAGGAAAAATTCAAAATATGTCTTGAAATAATTCGTAATAAAATTGGAGCCGCTGCTAAAACAGGGACCAAAACAGCACTTTTGTTTCATGACTTAATTGTTGCTTTAGAGAGTGAATTACATTCCATAACAGACATTATTGTATTTGTGATTACAATAAAATACATCGTTCAACCAACAAATTATGCACTCAATAATGTCCCAAACGACGATATTGAATTCTGTCATACAACCGCTAAAAACATTCTTGACACATTAGGAAAGGAAAACGTAGGCAAGGTTATTTCGATATGGGACACACTCGGTGTAAGAGGATGTTTAGATGCTGAACGCAGAGAAGTAATAAGAGAATTCACAAAATTGCGTGCTAATCTATCAGCAATCTCTGTCCCAAGAAGCACACTTGAAGATAATGCCATACTCACCACTTTTGCACAAGAGTTTGAAAGACGCGCGGGGCAAAAAAGAAAAGCCCGCGCCGGAGGAAGCCTCGAAGATATTTCAACATTTTTATTCGACTACTATGGTTTCAAATCGCACGAAAAACCGGACCATTTCCAGACCGATCTTGAAGTAGATAAATGGTTCAAGTGTAAAGATGGCTGGTCCATTGGAATTAGTTGTAAAAGAACGCTCCGTGAAAGATGGAAACAGGTATCTTCTGCCGATAGCAACACCCTGTCCCGATATAAAATCAAAGAAATTTGGCATTTGATTACTTATGACAGAGATTTGAGCGATGACAAAATTACAATGCTCGGTCAGCAACGTCAAGTATTCTATTTAGCAGATGAAAGTCCTGTTTACCAACACGCCAAAGAGCACATCGGAATGCACGCCTTTGTTCGCCCGTTAAGTCAATTAATTGATGATATAAAGCGAGAACAAGGACTGAAGAAATGAATAACACCCCGCCCTGCCTTCCAATGCAGAGTGGGGTGTTTGTTATTTACTGAATATCCTTCACATCATAAGGCGTAGTCTGATACACGTAATAATTCAGCCAGTTGGAATAGAACAGATTGGCGCAGGATCGCCAGCGGACGATGGGCTCCTTTGTGGGGTCGTCGTCGGGGAAATAGTGGGCGG
>JAZNJZ010000058.1:0-31062 GCA_045578325.1 Eubacterium sp. | reverse complement strand
ATGCAGATGACCATATCTTTTTACACAGCAGGACACGCTCTCGCTGTGTTGTAAAAGATATGGTCATTCTTCATTTGTTGCAATATATAATATGTTTAATTGATAAAGCTGCAAATCCCATTAAGACATACAATTTTGTTGTAGCACAACAAAAGAGACATCCCCTCTGGAAATGTCTCTCCTGTTATGATATCTAGTTTGTAGTAAGTTTACTTACTAACGCATAGACTCTTCCTGTCTTTTGATCATCTGTCGTACCATCTCGCCACCTACGCTACCTGCTTCTCTAGATGTGAGGTCTCCGTTGTAACCCTCTTTCAAGTTTACACCCAACTCAGATGCAACCTCCATCTTGAAACGATTCATAGCATCTTTTGCTTCTGGTACTTCCATTCTGTTACCTGATTTACTCATGATCAATTACCTCCGTATTTTTTATTTGTTTCATTTATCTTACGAGATAACGGAATGTCTTTTTTTATGAAACATTCCGTCATCGAAACATTTCATGTTAAGTCACTCGGTTATCTGAGATTATTATATCCACGAAGATAATTTTCATTCTGGTATTATATTCCTATTTTTAATCCCGTTGTTCTATATCCATAGATATTTTTTCAAGATAATGAACAAACGTCCCCGAATAGGTAGAGATTTCATAGGCTGGATCCAATTCATCAAAGGTAAAACTCTTTCGTCCACCAGATTGCATCCGATCCCAAAATTCTTTTAATTTTGCAAAAGGCAGGTACATAAAACAATCTCGTCCTTTAAAATAAATTAACAAAAAGGCAATGCCATCTTGTTGTTCAAACTCATCCATGAATTCCATCTGGTGTTCATGGACATTTGCCAATGGAAATCGGTCTTGGACGCATTCTTTGGCATCAAAACAAACAGGAATCCCTTGAACGACACCAATATAGTCCACGGTACTTTTTTGTTCAAAGTAAGCAAGGGTAATGTGTCGCGTACTTTGATCAATATTGATGGGTTTAATCGGTGTTGGGATTTTCTGAATCAATGCCAGTTTTTGAGCCCTGTATTTTTCGTTTGTCATATTGACAAGGTCTTCTAGGAAAGAGCCTCGTAGGCCTCGAGAATTCCAAGTTGGCATGATAGGCCTCCTTTTGCTTTTATCTGGTGTCCCTTGTTGGGGGTTAGGGTTGGGGTTGGGATTGGGGGCTATTCGTATTTTGCACGAAAATACATCGTGCAAAATACTCATATCGTTTACCGTCCTATGCCTAGTAGCAAATGAAAACGAACAGAAATTTCAGAAAGTGCTTCGCACTCCTTAGCAGGACATTGAAGGCACCACCTGCAAGCGAGCTTGCGTGGCGCCCCAACGCCCTGCCAAGCACCTCCGGTGCTTTTCTAAAATCCCTGTCCGTTTTATTTTCCTCCGGTGCACGACGGTTTATTCGTCAACGTTGTGGTATACTGCTTGAACGTCGTCGTCTTCGTCCAAAAGATCCATAATTTTCTGGAACATTTTCTGGTCGTTTTCGTCTGTGAGCTCCACGTATGTCTGTGGCAACATGGTTACTTCTGCCTGCGCCATTGGTACGCCCTCTTTTTCTAATGCCTCGCGTACTGCGCTAAAGTCTTCTGGTGTTGTAAGGATTTCATAACTATCTTCTTCTTCATTGAAGTCCTCTGCACCAGCGTCCAATGCAATCATCATAAATTCATCGGCATCGGTTTCATATTCTTCTTTGGCAACGATAATCTGACCTTTGGTATCAAACATATAGGATACACAACCGGTGGTTCCTACGTTACCATTTCCTTTTGTAAACGCGTTACGTACGTTGGATGCTGTACGGTTTTTATTATCGGTCAAAGCTTCTACGATAATAGCTGTTCCGTTTGGTCCATATCCTTCGTATGTAATACTTACATAATTTACAGCATCAACATTTCCTGCTGCCTTCTTGATTCCACGCTCGATGGTATCGTTTGGCATGTTGTTTGCCTTTGCTTTGGCAATTACATCACGAAGTTTGCTGTTGTTGTTTGGATCTGGTCCACCTTCCTTTACTGCCACCGCGATTTCACGCCCGATTACAGTAAAAATCTTACCTTTCTTTGCGTCGTTTTTCTCTTTTTTATGCTTAATATTAGCAAATTTAGAATGTCCTGACATGACCTCTATTCCTCCTAAAATTTTTTTATATAGAACGGATCATTTGTTTTAATTGATCCATAACTTGCGGCACAATGTCCTCTGTTTTTATAGCACACATAATGGTGTCATCTCCAGCAATGGAACCTACCATTCCCTCCAACGTCATGGCATCTATCGCAGCGGCAATTGCCATCGCCATTCCACTTACCGTCTTTATCACAAGTAAATTTCCTGCCTGTTCCATGGATATTAAACCATCTTGTAACACTCCGACATAGCGTTTATTGAATCCGGCATTAACACTACTATCACTTTCTGTCGCTACCGTATAACGCTGTTTCACCTTTGTCCCCGGCACCTTCACCAATGACAATTCTCGAATATCTCTCGATACGGTAGCTTGCGTCACCGAATACCCTGCATCATTCAAAAATCCTGCAAGATCCTCTTGGGTCTCCACTTCATATTCATTTATAATCTCAATGATTTTTTCTTGTCTTTTTCTCTTCATCTTTTCCACCATTTTTGCACACAAAGAAATTACTTACGATTCAACTTTCCGCGCATTTTTTCGTAAAACCCTACATCGCCGATGCATACCACGTCGAAGGATTCTCTCGCTTTTTGAATATATACCACATCTCCTGTCTGGATTGACCAAAGACGCTCACCATCACAACGAATGGCAGCTTCGTCGATATAACTCTCTCTGGTTTTTTCCACCTGGATTCGAATGCTGTCCCCCGAAGATACCACCAAACTTCGTTTGTTAAGAGAATGCGGACATATCGGGGTAATTACCAGAGCCTCCATATTGGGGGATAATACAGGACCTCCCGCCGACAAATTATAAGCGGTTGAACCGGTAGGCGTAGCAACCAACACACCATCTGCCACATAGGTATCCTGTAACTCATCGTTCACCCATACACTCATGGTAACCATTCGGCCAATGTCTCTTTTTCCTACGATAATTTCATTTACCGCGAGACTCTCGTCCTTGCCCGATTCCACTGATCCCGAAAGCACCATTCTTTTTTCGATGCTATAATTTCCTGACAAAATAGCATCTAATGCTTGGTACATCCGCGGGCGTTCAACTTCTGTCAGAAATCCAAGAGTCCCGAGATTTACCCCCAGAATCGGCACCCCTTTCCCAGCCAGTTTTTTCGCAACCTGAATCACTGTTCCGTCGCCACCAAGGACAATTGCCATATTGGTATCTGATGAAACGGTATAATCTTCCATGTAATTATATATTGTAACACAACTTTCAAATTTTTCCAAATAAGAACGTATCACATGAGCTACCGAAAGCCCCGCATCTTTTTCTTCATTGACTATGATACAAAATGTTTTCACCCGTGTCCTCCTTTACAGATCCTCCGCATGCTTTACCGTATTGGCATGGGCATCCTCTACTACCTCCCGAATCCGTCCTGTCATTTCCTCTGAGATTCCCTCAGATACAACATGATCGTTTTTTACATATAGTAAATATTCAATATTGCCTTCTGGTCCACGAATTGGTGAAAAGTCCAAACCACAGATAGTAAACCCAAGACTCTTTGCATACAAAATCACAGCTTCAATCACTTCAATATGAACTGACTTTTCACGGACAACACCCTTTTTACCCACCTTCTCTCTGCCAGCCTCAAATTGTGGCTTTATAAGACAAACCATCTCGCCGGCATCTTTCATCAACGCTTGTACCGGTTCCAGTATCTTAGTCAATGAGATAAATGCCACATCGATGGATACAAAATCCACCAGCTCACCAATATCCTCTGGTGTCACATAGCGAATGTTGGTTTTTTCCATAGAACGAACTCGTTCATCTTGGCGCAGACTCCACGCTAACTGATTGGTTCCTACATCCACTGCATATACAAATTTGGCCCCATTCTGAAGCATGCAGTCTGTAAAACCACCTGTGGACGCACCCACATCCATACAAACTTGATCTGCAAGGGTCACAGGAAATACCTGAATCGCTTTATCTAGTTTGTAACCTCCACGACTAACAAACTTTAATTTCTTTCCACGAATTTCAATCCGCGCTTCTTCTGGAAACTTCTGCCCCGCTTTATCTTCTCGCTGATCATCCACAAATACGTTTCCTGTCATAATGATTGCTTTCGCTTTTTCTCTTGACTCTACCAATCCACGGTTGACCAAAAGAACATCTAATCTTTCTTTTTTCACGAATCTACTCCTTTTCCAACCGTTCCATTACTTTCTCTACGACACGATGGGCACTCAGCTCATATCGTTCGTATAATTCCTCTGGCGTTCCATGCTCCACAAAACAATCCTTAAAGGAAACATTTACGAATTCTTTTGGTGCAATTCCTTCTTCCACTAGAAATGCCTCTACTTGCTGACCAAATCCACCGGTCTCTTGGTTATCCTCTAACGTTACCACTACACGATGTTTTGGAACCAAATCCCGAATCATATCTCGATCAAATGGCTTCGCAAATCGCATGTTTACTACAGTTGTAGGGACACCTTTTTTCTCTAGTTGATCCGCCACATTTAATGCGGTTCCGGCAATGGTTCCCATAGCCAGAAGAAGCACATTTTCTTCTCCCGCAAGCTCTGGCTGGCGTATTATCTTTGCTTTTCCCAATTGCAGATCATCTACCATGGATTCTGTACACACCATATCTTCCACAGCACCACGCGGATAACGAACTGCTACAGGTCCTTTGCATTCATACGCAAAGTCCAAACACTGTCGCAACTCTTTTCCATTCATCGGCGACAATACTGTCATATTCGGAATAGAGGTCAAATACGACAAATCAAAAATTCCCTGATGCGTATCTCCATCTCTCCCCACAATTCCACTTCGATCCACAGCAAAAATAACCGGAAGATTGCTCAGACAGACATCATGTATAATCTGGTCATACGCACGTTGCAAAAAAGTAGAATAAATCGACACCACTGGACGCAATCCTCCTGCCGCAAGTCCTGCCGCAAAAGTCACCGCATGTTCTTCCGCAATTCCCACATCAAAAAACCTCTTAGGAAATTTCTCTGCAAATTGCATTACTCCCGTTCCATCCGGCATTGCCGCACAGACAGAAACCAATTCGGAACACTTGTGCCCTTTCTCCATCATCCAATCACCAAACACATCGGTATACGTAGTTTCTTCCACTTCATGGATTTCACCACTCTTTGGTTCAAAGGTTCCCACACCATGAAAGGCCGACGGATTTTTCTCTGCTGGCGGGTATCCTTTTCCCTTCTTAGTGACAACATGTACCAACACCGGACGGTTTTTGATTCTCGATGCTGCCTGAAATGCTGAAAGCATATGTTCAACATTATGACCATCGATAGGACCTACATAAATAATGCCCATCTCTTCAAAGAGCATCCCTGGCACCAGCAAATGTTTTAACGAATTCTTTGCATTCTTAATGGTCTCCGCCATAGTAATACCAACATTCGGTATTTTATCCAAACGTTCTTCGATATTTATTTTCAAATTGTTATACTTTTGATTGGTTCGCATCCGTCCCAGATAATTGGACATGCCTCCCACATTTTTAGCAATGGACATTTTATTGTCATTTAAAACAATAATCAAATTGGACTTCATTGGCTCTGCATTATTCAACGCTTCAAATGCCATGCCACCTGACAAAGCACCGTCACCAATAACCGCCACCACTTTTTCATCCGTACCCAGCACATCTCTGGCCTTTGCCATACCCAGTGCTGCTGAAATCGATGTAGAGCTATGACCTGTATTAAAGGTGTCTGCCGGATTTTCCTCCACTTTGGGAAAGCCACTTAATCCATCAAGCTGACGAAGTGAACCAAACTGTTTCGTTCGCCCCGTTAACATTTTGTGAACATAGGCTTGATGCCCCACATCCCAAATCAACTTGTCCTTCGGGAAATCCAAAAACAAGTGAAGTGCCATCGTAAGCTCCACTGCTCCCAAATTCGAAGCCAAATGTCCTCCTGTCTTACTAATGCTCTTTACCAATCTTACTCGAATTTCCTTCGCCAATCTCCGATAGTCTTCTGGCGCAATATTTTTGATATCATTTTCCTTCTTTATGGTACTCAATAATGTGTTCAATTATATCACTCTTTTCTTACCCTTTATTTATCTCGGTTAATGAGCCAGGTCATAAGATCCATTAAAAATTTCTTGTCATTAGAAAAATCTTCCAATGCGCATAATGCCTTTTCTGTATACTCCACCACTTTCTCCTTGGATGCATCAATTCCATGAATTGCAGCATACGTAGACTTTTGATTCCTTTCATCCGAATGTATCGGTTTTCCCAGCTTCTCCTCATCACCGATTCGATCCAAGATATCATCCTGAATCTGAAAAGCAATACCAAGATTTTTTCCTGCTTGTTCCAGTTTCTCCACTTGTGTTTCAGACGCTCCTGCCAAAACACCACCAATCATAAAACTTGCTTCTAGTAACGCCGCCGTTTTTGTCTCATATACAAACAACAATGTGTCCTCGTCTACAAAACTTCCGTTTTGCTCCACATCTACTGTTTGTCCACCTACCATACCATAAACGCCTGCTTTTGTGCCAAGAATTCGTAACGCTTGGGCAACTCTCTTCGGAGAAGCACTTCCGTCAAAAGCTAGAAAAGCGGTCTCATACGCCATATTCAACAACCCATCTCCCGCCAAAATTCCCATAGCTTCTCCGTATTTACGATGAGTTGTTAATTTCCCTCTGCGATAGTCATCGTTGTCCATTGCTGGCAAATCATCGTGTACCAAAGAATACGCATGAATCATCTCAATGGCTGCCATAAATGGTTCAATAACCATCTTATCCGTCCCTCCACACAACTCATAAACAGCTTTCATAATTAAAGGACGAAGTCTTTTTCCCCCTTCATTTACGCTATAATTAATGGCTTTAAAAATCGTCTTTTGATACCCTGCTATTTCCGGCAAATATCCACATACTGCAAACTCTGCTTGCGTCGTTTTTTCTTGTAAAATTTCTTCAAATGCTTTCATCGTTTACACCTTCATTTCCATTCTGTACCAGAATCTCAATCTTCTTCTCTACTTTGTCGATTGCCTGATTTCCTTTCACAACTAGCTCCATACCCTTGGAAAATGTTTCATACGCTTCTTCCAAAGAAAGCTTTTCACACTCTAGCTTTCCCACCGTTTCTTCCAGCTGTTCCATAATCTCTTCTAATTCCATTATCTTTCACCTTTCGTCTGCAAGATGTTTTTTACTTCCGCTTCGATTTTTCCATCTATAAGCGTAAGCGTTACTTCATCACCAACGTTTATTTTTTCCACATGATCCACCATTTTTCCATCTGGACCTGCCACATATGCAAAACCACTCTCTAGACGTTTCAATGGTGACAATCCATCTAATTTGCCAGCCATTACCTGTAAGCGGTATTTTCTCTCTTGGATAATACGGGTCATCTGTGACATAAGTTTGTCTTCAATATCTGCCACATACTGACGTTTCTGTATCGCTTGGTTCGCAGGACTGTGTATTTTTAATCGTCGTTCATAATTACGTAATTCTTCTCGCGTCATATCTACGCGATCGTACATGTTACGAAGAATCCTTTCCTGCGCCAGCTGAAGGGTATGAAGTACCTGTCGCACATCATATACCACAAGTTCCGCCGCTGCTGAAGGTGTCGGCGCCCGCATATCTGCCACATAATCGGCGATGGTCGTATCCGTTTCATGCCCCACGGCAGAAACAATCGGCGTCTCACACATAAAAATCGCTTCTGCTGTTATCTGTTCATTAAACGCCCACAAATCCTCAATGGACCCTCCACCGCGTCCAACGATAATCACATCCACGCCAAGCTTGTCCAAATAACGAATCCCCGCCGCAATGGTCTCGGCTGCACCTTCCCCCTGCACCTTTGCCGGATATAAAATCAATTGAACATACGGATTTCGTCTCGTTGAAATATTAATAATGTCCTGAATTGCCGCTCCTGTCTGCGCCGTTACGATTCCCACTCGTTTCGCATAAGCCGGAATCGTTTTTTTGCATTCTTCATCAAAGTATCCTGCTGCCTCCAACTTCTTTTTCAGCTGTTCATACTTCTCATGCAACATACCATCACCGGCAAGGGTTATTTTTTTTGCGTATACTTGGTATTTTCCATCTCGTTCATATACACTAATCGTCCCGCCAACAATCACTTCTTGTCCATCCGAAAGCCGAAATTCCAAACCTCTTCGGTCTCCCGCAAACATAACGCATGCAATGGACGACGTATCGTCCTTTAACGTAAAATAAATATGCCCGGAACTGTGATATTTGCAATTGGATATCTCTCCTTTCACAAAGACAACTGACAGGGCATACTCTCTTGAAAACATATTTTTAATAAACCGATTAATGGCAGAGACAGAATATACTTGTCCTTTATTCATTTACGATATTCCCCAACATCCCATTGATAAATGCTGCGCCACCTTCGGCACCATATTTCTTACCTAATTCAACCGCTTCATTGATAGCCACACCAACTGGTATGTCCTCATCATATAGCGCTTCATATATGGAGAGACGAAGAATCGCCAATTCCTCTTTGCCGATACGATCTATTTTCCATCCTTTTGAATGTTCTGATATCTTCTTGTCAATGTCGGATAACAATTCACTTACCTTCGCCAGTCGCTCCAACAAATCATTCTTCTCATCTTCTTCATATGAGTGAGTCAAAAAATAAGATTCCAACTGCTCATCAAAGGTCTTTCCATAAAACTCTTTCTGAAAAAGCAACACAAACATCTGCTCTCGTAATTCTCTTCTTGTCATATATTTCTCCTGTCAATCTTAACTCCTACTTCGCGTGAAGGGGCGATGATACATCACCGCCCAATTTCATAACCTTTTTATTCGGATGCCGCAATACCAGCAACACGTACATTTACATTTGTTACTTCCAGTCCCGTCATGATATTAATCGCCTGGGACACTTTATCTTGCACTTTTGCAGATACCTTAGGAATACTGTAACCAAATCTTACATTCACAATTACATCTAAAGATACTTTATTTCCTTCGATACTTACCTTTACACCTTTGCCATGGCCTTTACCCAACTTTCCAGTCACGCCACCAGATGTCGTTTCAACTCCATCCACCTCAGAAGCAGAGATTCCTGCAATTGCAGTCACAACCTCGCTGGCAATCTGAACTTCTCCAATGCTCTCTTCTGTACCAAACACATCTTTTGCCATATCTGTCACCTCTTCTGTCACAAATCTATATATCTGCCATCAAAAACATATATACAGATTATATTTTACCACAATTATTGTTTTTTGCCAACAGGAGAAATAACAATTTTATCGGATTTACACTCCGTCTTTCGTTTTACCACATCCTCGATTTGCGCAATCTGCTGTTCGGTCAAAGTGGCCGCATTCACAATGACATCCACACTGTCCTCCACAATCGTTACCACCACCTCTTCAAATCCCTTTGCTGCCAGCAGATTTTCCGTGGCGGTTTCTTTTTCGTTCACTGCCGTCATGGCTACAATTTCATTCATTGCTTTTTCTTTCTGCGCATCCGACGCAGTGGTGCTATTTACCAGTTCCAACAAGGTTTCTTTGTTTTTTGCTCTCGTTTGTTCTCTGGAAAGTTTAGCAGCCTCAAAATAGTCCTGAGTAACAGTATTATTTACCAATACCGCTTCTCCTGCATTTTCCTTCGCCACCTCTTTACTCTCTTCTGAGGAATCCGCAACTTCTGTAGAGTCCATTTCCTCCAACGTAATATCTTCATCCGAGATGTCCGCCACCATTTCATCCTCTACCGCAATCTCCATTGTATTTTCTTCTGTCATTTGACTTGTATCCCCTGTCTGGTTTAGAACACCGATAGCAAGTTTATCATTTTCCGAAAGGCTCAAATACCCAGCCAGTGCAACCATGACAACCAGGGACGTTATAATAATCTGATTTTTCTTCAATAGTTTCTTCACTACTTTGCCTCCTTACTTTTCATTACTTTAATTTTATGACTCTCCACCGAAAATAATGCAGAAATCGCATCAATTATTTCTCTTTGCACACCCGGATTATCTCCCCCGGAACAAACCACCAGAATTCCTTCTATCTCTGGTTGTCTCTCCTGTACAACATACGGCGACATCCCGTTGTTTTCATTTTCTATCAACACCGACTCCTCTTCACTTTTTCCTTCCTCTGTGGTACGGTCTTTTAATGTTACTTTTTCTCCAGACGCCTTTAACGTCAACATCACCTGTGCATTTCCCACACCCTCCACTCCAGAAAGCATCTGCTCAACCTCATTTTCAACTGTTTCCCGATATGTCGTAAGTTCATTTTTCTCATCTCTCTCTTTTTCCACGCTCCGTTCTGTCATTTCTTTCGTAGATTTCGAACCACCCAATCCTCCCAACGAGAGAACCAACAACAAAATCCCGCACAAAATCATCGTTGCAATTTTACCCAGTCCACATTTTTGAACCACTTCCCGTATTTTTTCTGACAAATCATCCATTCTCATCCACGTCCACCCCATTCCTTTTTTCCATCTCTTCCCGCAACATAGAATCCCTTTCGTCTCCTATTATTTCCAACTCCCTCTCGTTCCACTCCATCTCCACCTGAAACCACTTTTCATCTAGCGTTTGCTCCAACACGCCATCCTTTTCCAACCAAGAAAACACGGGCAAGAGCAACAATACAATCACAACAATTCCTTGAAAGAACTGAAAATACTTTATGTACGGAGACTGCGCAAACAGATTCAACACCACCTGAAAAACCAAGACAAAAATCACTACTCTTCGAATCATTTCCGTCACTTCTTCCACCTTTATCCCTCCTAATAAATTTGATTCGTAGCTGCAATCACAATAGTAAGTGTAAGCAGAAACATAACCGCTGTCATAAACACGATGTTTACCAACAGGCGCCCACTATCCGATGCGCTTTGAAAAACAGAAACCATACGTTGGTCCGTCAATGGTTGTGTAAACGCTGCCAACACCTTATATATAATTGTATACATCCACAATCGCACCAACGGAACGACACACAATACACAAATTGTCAGCAATCCTCCAACACCGATGGCGCTTTTTATCAGCACTCCTGTTCCAATGACCGTATCGGTCACCCCACCAAACACATTTCCGACCCCAGGCAAACTCGTGGCCGCCCGGAACACCGCCCCTCTCTTTACGCCATCTAAAGCTGGTGTAATCAATCCTTGAATTCCTTGGTGTCCCACCATGACCATTAGGATTGCCTTGGTTCCAAAGCGAATAAATCCGCTCACCAACGATGCCATCCGCGCAAATCTCCCCTCCAACAACGGATTCACAATTCGAATCAAGAAATACACTTTTACCAATGGCAAAAACACGCTGATCAATACATTCTCTGCCACCCCAATGGCAATCAATGCCCCTTGATAAAATGCCATGGACGTGGAACTTCCCGCGCTCCACGTAAGAGCAATGGAGAATGCGGGAAGTAGACACTTCATAAATACCAGCACGCGCTCCAATACCTCCGTCGCCACAGATACTGCTTCAAGAAATCCAGATAACATTATGGTGGATGCAAAAAAGAAAAGTACATAAAAACTAGTTTGTCCCATCTGCTTTTCATACAAGCTAGTGGAAAAGTTCAAAAAGATTCCAGAAAGAACCCCACACAACAACAGTCGATACACCGTCTGACGATTTTCTTTTAATTCATATGCAGCATGCTCCTTTACCTTGTCCCAGATACCATCCAAAGAAAGTTCCGCTCTTCCCTGAATCACTTCATCCACATACTGTCGAAAAGAAAAATCAATCTCTTCTTCGTTTAAATCTTGTAACACTCGCTCTATATCATCCAACGGAATGGTATTATAGATTGTCTCGACGGTCTCTTTATCTGTCGCCCCCGTTTCTTCTGCCGCCACCCCCTGCACAGGGTTTCCCAAAAGCACCAGACACAGAAGCAGAAACATTATTCCCCACCGATATTTTTTCATTTTGGACTCCTTTCAAAATATCTTTGCAATGGTCTCTAGTAGCGATTGCAACACAGGAATACTTACGAGTATCATGCTTATTCTTCCAAAAAAATCCACCTGCCCCGCTATGGCATTTTGACCGGCATCTCGACAAATGGATGCTGTAAACTCTGCCAGATACGCAATTCCAAGCATCTTTAATATGATTTGAATATAGGTCTCACCAATCCCAATACTCTCTGTCAGATTTGTCAGCATCCCTACAATACTCCCAAACTGTTGAATTCCAAAAAACAGAATAATAATTCCCGTGACAATAGATATCCACACACTGATATCTCTTTTTACACTTCCTGTCATCACCGACAAAGTCATTCCTGCAATGGCGATCCATGCGATTTTTTCCATACACACCTCCGCCCTTTACAACGAAAACAACTGTTGAATCGTTTCAAATAATTCTGCTATGTATGGAATGACCCAAAACAAAACCAACACCAAGCCGGCAAGACTTGTTAGAAATGCTTGTTCTTCCCTACCTGATTGTTTTAGTATTTGATTTAACATGGTTACCAAGATCCCCACCAACGCAATTTTGAATATTATACTTACTTCCACGGCTCACCCTTTCCGGGAATTTAAGTTCCCTCATATTAGTATCATCGTTACCAATAGTCCACTCATAACACCACACACATAGTAAAGCTTGAGTCGATTCTTTTTCTCCTGACATCGCTGTCGAATTATCGCTTCCCATTTTTGAAGAAAATAATCAATCGCTCTCTCCTGCGTCTTGCTATCCAAACACCCCAACTGACTCCCTATTCCCATCAGTTCTTCCCGTGCTTCTCGCTCGATGACATCCGCTGTCATTTCCTTACTCACAGTATCACGCCATATTGTCTGAAACTCCCTTGCCGTCTTTTCACTTAATTGCTTCGCCACACTAAGAAACAATTGATTGCAGGGCGATTTTACACGATGTGCCGCCCCCTCAAATATCTCAGGCAACGGCGTGTTGAGATAATGTATTTCTCCCTGAATATATAAAAATGCTTTTTGAATTTCATACAAATTATTGAGGCGACGAATATAATGTCCGGCCTGATACACACCAAAAGCTGTCGTTCCCGCCAAAAGAAAGACCGTCCCCAGGATCTTGATGACCATACAGTTCCTTCCCCCTTTCATCTAAAATCCCTTGGATTTTTCCCGGCCCCATTCCGTGCTGAAGAATAATATATCGCCGAAAAAGTTGTTCCTTTATCATCTGCCCCACCTCTGGTTTTTCGCATATTTCTTGTAAATTGCGTCCATGAATTGTAGCTAGCATAGCGCTGCCACAGTTAATGGCATATCGCAACGCCTGTACATCTTTTTGCCCCCCAATTTCATCTACCACAAGCACCTCCGGCGAAAGGGAACGCACCGCCATCATCATTCCTTCTGATTTTGGACATCCATCTAACACATCTGTACGACATCCCAGATCATTTTGCGGCATTCCGCGATAGCACCCTGCAATCTCGCTTCGTTCATCCACCACTACAACATTATATCCACGAGAACTGTCCGGACGCCCCGAGAGTATCCTTACCAAATCGCGAAGGAGCGTGGTTTTCCCACAACGTGGCGGCGATATAATCAATGTATTGAGAACACCATTCTGTCCTGTGATATAAGAAAGTACCCTTTCTCCACAACCTACCACTTCATGGGATAAACGAATATTCATAAAAGAAATATTCCTTATGTTTTTTACTTTTCCATTCTCTACTACAACCTTCCCTGCCACTCCCACTCGGTGTCCCCCCGGAATGGTAATAAACCCCTGCGCCAATTCTTCCTCAAAGGCATACAGCGAATAGTTGCTTATGTACTCCAACATTTCTTTAAAATCACTTCTAGTCACAATGGCATCCTGCCAAATCCGTCTTGTCCCACCGATCAACTCCACCGGTTGTCCAATGCGAAATCGTATTTCTTGTAACTTGTCCATATCCCATCGAAGTCCTTCAGATCGAAGGCGAAATCGTCTTGGCAAAATCCCCATTAGTTCTTCCTGATTCAACTCCAACCACTCCCTTCCAAAGCATTTATTTTACTATATGCTTGTATCAGAAAATGTATTCCTCGTACTTAACTTGAAAAACAAATCCAAATGTGGTACTGTAGTAAATGTCAGTGCATCTTTGCACCAATATACACATTATTATTGAAAAGAAGGGAAGTACCATTATGGATTATGGATTAATTGGAGAAAAATTAGGACACAGTCTTTCAAAACCAATTCACGAAAGTCTGGCAGATTATACATACGATATTCACCCGCTGACCCGCGAGGAGTTTAACGTGTTCATGGAGGAAAAGTCTTTCCAGGCAATCAATGTCACGATTCCTTATAAAAAAGATGTCATTCCATACCTGGATTCCATGGATGATAACGCAAAAGCCATCGGCGCTGTCAATACTATTGTAAATACAGACGGAAAATTAAGAGGCTATAATACCGATTTTTCTGGTTTTGATTATATGGTAGAGCGCCACGGCGTAGAAATGAAAGATAAAAAAGTGGTTGTTCTTGGAAATGGTGGTGCTGCTCAGGCCATCAAAGCAGTGGTTCGAAAACACAACGCAAAAGAAATGATTGTTGTAGACGTTGTAGATGACGGTGAATCCATCACATACGAAGAATGTTTTGAGAAACATACCGATGCCGATGTTATCATTAACACAAGTCCAATTGGCATGTACCCAAAAGTAGATGCAAGTCCGGTGGATCTCACTAAGTTTCCGAACTGCCAGGCAGTAATGGATGTGGTTTATAATCCAATTACAACCAAATTAGTCGCTCAGGCAAGAGAACTTGGCATGATTGGAGTTACCGGTCTCGAGATGCTGGTTGCCCAAGCAAAATATGCTGTTGAAATTTTCCTTAACGTGGAAATTGATGACGCTCGCATTAATGAGATTTATGAAGAGGTTAAAAAGGATTTTCTGTAATCCCTTGTAGTAAAATAATAACAAAAAACTCATATCCTCCACAAATGTTTCTTTGTGAAGGACATGAGTTTTATTTTATACAAATATCATAATCCTCTAAAAAATGATGTTTGATACCATCTTTCTTGTAAGCGATGACGGTAGCTAGATTGACATTTTCTACACTTCTAAAAATGTTCATAGCGACGGAAGGATTGATTTCTTCTAATTTTTTAATCAACTGCTTCATTTCCTCACGCTTGGAGCTTTTATCCTCTTCTTCCTCTTCTGCTGCACATTTTTCGGTAAAGCGGCAGGCACATCGGATAAACCGAAGTTCATTGTAGTTTTTCCAGTGGATGATATCTCTTTCCCGGATCAAATATAACGGACGAATCAATTCCATCCCTTCAAAGTTGGTACTATGGAGTTTTGGCATCATGGTCTGAATCTGGGAACCGTACATCATTCCCATTAAAATCGTTTCCACCACATCATCAAAATGATGTCCCAATGCAATTTTATTGCATCCCAATTCCTTCGCTTTGCTATACAAGTAACCTCGACGCATTCTTGCACAAAGATAGCACGGAGATGTCTCTTCTACCACCGCATCAAAAATAGGACTCTCAAATTCTACAATTGGCACCTGCAACATTTCCGCATTGTTTCGAATTGTCTCGGAATTTATCTCATTGTATCCTGGATTCATCACAAGAAATACCACTTCAAAATTTTTCTTTCCGTGACGTTCCAACTCCTGAAACAGCTTTGCCATCAGCATAGAATCCTTGCCACCAGAAATGCAGACTGCAATCTTATCTCCGTCCTGAATCAACTCATATTCATTGATGGCTTTCGTAAATTTTCTCCATATTTCTTTTCGATATTTCTTTATAATACTGCGCTCCACGTCGCGACATTTATTTGTTTTCTTTTCTGCCATTGTTTCACTCATTCTTTCTTTTCTTTATTTAGAACCCAAGTCCCGAATCACTTCCGAGGCGATAATCAGCCCTGCCACAGATGGCACAAATGCTGTAGAGCCAGGAAGCGCGCGCCGGGTCCCAGGATCTTCTTCTGACACCCCCTTAGGGGAAAGGGCTTCTTCCTTCGAATATACAACCTTTAATTTTCGAACGCCACGTTTTTTCAACTCTCGACGCATAACTTTTGCCAATGGACAAACCGATGTTTTGTAAATATCGGCCACCTCAAACAGAGCTGGATTTAATTTATTCCCCGCCCCCATGCTACTTATAATCGGAACTCCCGCGTCTTTTGCCTCCATCACCAGCTGAATTTTGGACGTTACTGTATCCACAGCGTCTACCACATAATCATACTGTGAAAAATCAAACTCCTTCGCCGTATCAGGTAAATAGAAACAACGATATGCCTTCACATCACACTCCGGATTAATGTCCCTAATCCGCTCCTTCATAACATCAACCTTGTATTGTCCAACGGTAGAATGAAGTGCAATTATCTGGCGATTTATATTCGTAATGCTCACTGTATCATTATCAATTAAGTCAATGGCTCCCACGCCACTTCGAGCCAAAGCTTCCACGGTATGACCTCCCACACCACCGATTCCAAATACCGCTACTCGCGAATGAGCAAGTCGCTCCATTGCTTCTTTTCCCAACAACAATTCGGTTCTCGAAAAGGGATTCATATTTTCTCTCTCCATTTCATAGCAAGACGGCGCCGTCCACTTATGAGACGATGCCGTTCTGCATTCATAATTACGTTTATTCTATCACTGTCCGTAAGATTGCGCAAGAGTATTATTCTTTACGCAAAGATGATGTTTCATTCTTTTGTATAAGTATTTTTCCTATAATAGCAAAACCGCTATATTTAAGTAAACATCGTTACTATAAATACAGCGGTTTTACTGTTTATGACGTATCGTCCTTTATGCTAAATGGATTTTATCCATCGTTATTTCGCATAATCCACAACTCTGGACTCTCTTATCACATTAACTTTAATCTGACCTGGATACTGTAGTTCAGACTCAATCTGTTTTGAAACATCTCTTGCCAAAAGTACCATCTCATCATCGTTAACCTGATCTGGAATTACGATTACTCGAACCTCTCTACCAGCCTGAATTGCAAAAGATTTGTCAACGCCTTTAAAGCCGTTTGAAATATCCTCTAATTGTTTCAATCTATTCGTGTATGTTTCCAGGGTTTCTCTACGCGCTCCTGGACGCGCTGCTGAAATTGCATCAGCCGCTTGAACAATACAAGCAATCAAACTCTCAGGTTCCACATCTCCATGATGGGCTTCTACCGCGTTAATAACAAGGGCAGACTCCTTAAACTTACGGCACAACTCCACACCAAGTTGGATATGTGATCCTTCCATATCATGATCCACAGATTTACCAATATCATGAAGCAAACCTGCTCTCTTAGCCATACGCACGTCAGCACCTAACTCACCAGCCAATAAACCAGACAAGTGAGCAACTTCAATGGAATGCTTCAATGCATTCTGACCATAGCTTGTACGAAATCTCATTTTACCTAAAAGGCGAATCAGCTCGGGATGTATGCCATGGACACCAACTTCCAAGGCTGCTGCTTCTCCTTCTTCACGAATCATTGTTTCAACTTCTTTTTTTGCTTTTTCAACCATTTCCTCGATTCTGGCAGGATGAATTCTACCATCCACGATTAATTTTTCCAAAGCAATTCTGGCTATTTCACGACGAATTGGATCAAATCCGGACAAGATAACTGCTTCCGGTGTATCGTCAATAATCAAATCAATTCCAGTAAGATTCTCAAGTGTTCGGATATTTCTACCCTCGCGCCCGATAATTCTTCCCTTCATCTCATCACTTGGCAATGGTACTACAGAGATTGTCGCTTCGGACACGTGATCTGCTGCACATTTCTGTATCGCATTCACGATATACTCTTTCGCTTTCTTATCTGCATCATCCTTTGCCTGACGCTCCAATTCTTTTACTAAAACTGCAGTCTCATGTTTGACATCTTCTTCTACAGTTCTCAATAAATAATCTTTCGCCTGCTCGGAGGTGAGACCGGAAATCTTTTCTAATTCACGCAAATGGCTTTCACGGAGTTCTTCAACTTTTTCCTTTTCCTTTTCAAACTCAGCCATTCTTGCTGCAAGCTTCGATTCCCTTTTCTCGAGTGCATCCAATTTCTTGTCCAAAGTTTCTTCTTTACCCAGCACACGTTTTTCGTAGCGCTGAATCTCCGCTCTTCTTTCTTTGGTCTCACGTTCGAGATCATTTTTGGCTTTCAGATTTTCTTCTTTTGCCTCCAAAAGAGCTTCTCTTTTCTTGGTTTCTGCTGTCTTTAATGCATCATCAATGATTTCTCTTGCCTTTTCTTCTGCGCTTCCTACCTTCGCCTCTCCTACTTTAATACGATAAGCGATTGCACTTTTCCAAGCAACCAGCGCGGAAATTGCAACAAGAGCAATGATAACGATGACTGCACCAACAACAAAGCCAATACTCAAACCTTCGGGCACAGGAGCACCTCCTTTATTAAGTTGTCATTGCACATAAATACAACATAACAATTTTACACTTTTTTAGGCTAATTGTCAAGTTGCGAAAACACATTCTTGACACAATTCAGGTCATATCCTTTACGCCCCAGGTATGCCATAATCTTACGTTTTTCTTCAAAACTCAACTCCCTTACGAAACGACCTTTCAGTTTCTTTTGGATCAAGCGCTCAATGGCTGTTTCTTCCCCTTCATACTCCGTCTCTTCGAATACTTGTCGAATCAAATCACGGGAGATTCCTTTTTCCGCAAGTTTGTAGCTAATTTCTTTTCGACTTCGTTTTCCTTGCTGAAACATAATATAGGTTTCCACATACCGTCGATCGTTAATATACCCATAATGTTCCGCGTATTCTATTGCCTCTTCTGATGCTTTTTCCGAAAAACCAGCTCGATAAAGTCGATCCACCAACTCTTTCTTCGTTCGGTCCTGATAGGACAAAAGCGACATTGCTTTCTCTGTCGCTTTTTTTCCCTCTTCATCAGAAAATCCATAATGATTGGAAGTCTTCGCTTCAATCTCTTTTAGCTGTTGTTCCAGCTCTCGTCGTTTCTCGCAGATGTCTTCTGATGATTTCATATGCAATTACCTACTTCTCTTCCTTTTTGCTTGATGTCTTGTCCGCTTCCTCTATCACATCTTCCTGATCGTCATCTTTCTTCAGATATTTCTCACGAACAAGCCGATCCACTTCTTCAAAAACAGCCTGGTTGTCTGCCAAATATGCTTTGGCATTTTCTCTTCCCTGTCCAATCTTTTCACCTTTGTAAGAATACCATGCTCCGCTCTTTACAATGATGTCGTTCTTGGCAGCAAGATCCAGCACATCTCCTTCCTTGGAGATTCCTTTTCCAAACATAATATCAAACTCTGCTTCTTGGAATGGAGGTGCCACTTTATTCTTCACAACCTTTACGCGAACGTGGTTACCGATCATCTCACCACCCTGTTTCAATGTCTCAATTCGTCTTACATCCATACGAACAGATGCATAGAACTTCAAGGCATTACCACCTGTTGTGGTTTCTGGATTACCAAACATAACACCTATTTTCTGACGCAACTGATTGATGAAGATAACGGTACAATTGGACTTATTAATTACACCTGTCAGCTTACGAAGCGCCTGACTCATCAAACGCGCCTGCGCACCCATCTGAGCATCTCCCATGTCTCCCTCAATCTCTGCTTTTGGAACCAAAGCTGCCACTGAGTCAACGATAACAATGTCCACTGCTCCAGAGCGAACCATGGTCTCTGTAATCTCCAATGCCTGCTCACCGCAGTCAGGCTGAGATATGTAAAGCTCATCCACATCAACACCAATATTTCTTGCATATACAGGATCTAACGCATGCTCTGCATCAATAAATCCTGCAATCCCACCTCTTTTTTGAACCTCAGCCACCATATGAAGTGCAACTGTGGTCTTACCACTAGACTCCGGACCATATATCTCGATGATTCTTCCCTTTGGAATACCACCAACTCCCAGTGCCAAATCCAAACTTAAAGAACCTGTTGGTACTGCTTCAATATTCATATTGGCTGCCGTATCACCCAGTTTCATTACGGATCCTTTTCCATACTGTTTCTCAATCTGGGCAATCGCCGACTCCAAGGCTTTTACTTTATTCTGATCTTTTTCCATTATCATTAACCTCCAACGTAGTTTTAATCGAACCTCATTTCGGAACATTTGTTCTGTATATGGATATACTACACCAATGTCCGAAAACTGTCAATATTTTTTTAAATTTTTTTGGGAAAATATTTGAATATCATTTTGTGCCAAAAAGAAAATAAGAAAGGCACAATACAAGTGTATCATGCCTCCTGATTTTTGTAAAGTTTTTTCATAATGGGTTCCCATCGATGCCAACGAAATCAATATCACGCACCATATTCCCGAAATATCTTAGCTAAGTCCTCCACGGTCTCGATTTCATTCACTCGTCTTCGCATTGCGGCCGAATTCGGATATCCCGATGTATACCAAGCAAAATGCGTTCGCATCTCTCGCATGCCATACAGTTCACCTTTCCATTGCGTCTGCATTTTCGCATGCCGTAAGATCATATCTGCCACTTCACTCAACGATGGTTTCGGAAGATTTTCTCCCGTCTCCATATAATGCCGAATCTGTTCAAAAATCCACGGATTTCCTCTGGCTCCACGTCCGATCATAATCGCATCACAACCAGTTTCTTCAAAGATTTTCTCCGCATCCTGTCCACAAAAAATATCACCATTTCCAATAACCGGTATGGAAACAGCCTCTTTCACCTTACGAATCACTTCCCAGTCTGCGGTTCCACTATAATACTGCTCACGGGTTCTCCCATGCACTGCCACAGCAGAGGCCCCCGCCGCCTCCGCCGCCTTAGCAAGCTCCACCGCCTGTTCCTCTCCATTTTGAAATCCCCGACGGAACTTTACTGTCACAGGCTTTTTCGTTGCATTAACCGTCTTGCGAATAATTTCCTCCGCCAACGGAATGTTTTTCATAAGAGCAGAGCCTTCCCCGTTATTTACCACCTTAGGCACCGGGCACCCCATATTGATGTCCAAAATATCATAATTACGGTCCTCGATACGCGCAGCCATACTGCTGACAATATCCGGATCCGAACCAAAGAGTTGCAACGCCACCGGTCGCTCCTCCTCATTCACTTCCAAAAGTGCCTCCGTATTTTTGCTATTATAGAAAATCCCCTTGGCACTGACCATTTCCGTATAGATAAGATCCGCCCCTTTTTCCTTGCATAAAAGGCGAAACGGCAGGTCGGTTACGCCTGCCATCGGTGCCAATATTAACTTTCCTGGTATGTTCACGCTGCCAATCTGCCAGCCTTCGTTTACATTAATCTTGCTCACCAGTCGTTCCTTTCTTTTCCTCTGCCGCCTTCGTCTTCTCATAAATCAAACGTGTTCCCTGAAGAGTTAAATCCGGATCATAAATATCAATACTTGCTGTGGCATTGGATATGCTTCGACCCAACCCGCCTGTAGCTACTACTTTAATATTTTCAATCCCTGACTCTTCCCTTATTTTCTGAATGATATATTCGGTCTGACCAATGGTTCCATACATCAAACCCGCCTGCATACTGCTAATCGTATTTTTTGCCAGAATGGAATCTGGTTTCTTAATCTCAATTTCTGGCAACTGCGCTGCATTGGACCACAACGCACGAGCGCTGATTTTAATTCCCGGACAGGTTACACGAGCAGCGAAAACTGCGTCTTCCGTCACAAGATCATAGGTTGTGGCTGTTCCATAATCAATGACAATTACCGGACCACCATATAATTCATATGCACCCACCGCATCCACGATGCGATCTGCGCCAATCTCACTTGGATTGGAAGCCGCAATATGAATCCCCGTCTTGGTTCCATTTCCCACAACATAAGGTTCTCTATGAAAATATTTCTTTATTCCACTTACAAGAGAATACATTACTTTCGGTACAACAGAAGCAATGATGACGTCATGAATCTCCTTTTCGCTAATTCCCTGTCGTGCCAACGCTTCCACAATTGCTTCCCCAAACTCGTTGGAGGTTCGTGGCAAATTCGTGGTTAACCGAAACGTAACTTTTAGCTCTTCTTTTTCAAATACACCAAAAGTAAGATTTGTATTTCCTATATCAATTGCTAGTAACATCGTTTTTCCATCCTCTTATTCCTTCGCCTTCAGAAAGAAAGCTTTATAGTATTCTTCCAATCCTTCCAGCAACTCACCGTGCTGCTGTCGAATCTGCTTTATCTTTAGATAACTTCCAATCTCATCATAGAAGAAATCATTTTCTTTGGCCGTGGTAGACAGATACAATGTACCATCTTCCTCAAATTCCATCGTAAATACACCACCCACATCTGCCGTCAAGGATACACTGATAATCTTTAACTCATCCTGAACAGCTTCCGGAAGGGAGGAATATCGGGAATTTAGATAAAACTTCTGCTCATATGCACTACACGCGCACAACACTTGACTTTCATCCATTTTTCCTAGTTCCTTTCACTCATCGGCTTATATGGTTTATGTGGACACACCGCTTTGTACGCTGGACGAATAATTTTCCCTGCATTTACAAGTTCTTCCAGACGATGTGCACTCCAACCCGCAATACGTCCAATGGCAAACAATGGCGTATACAACTCTGTCGGCAACTCCAACATACTATATACCAATCCACTATAAAAGTCAATATTCGCGCTAACACCTTTATAAATGTGACGCTCTTTAGCAATTACTTCTGGCGCCAAACGCTCTACTTTCTCGTACAACGCGTACTCATCCATCATATTTTTTTCTTCGGATAATTTCTTTACAAACTTACGGAAAGTCTTAGCACGGGGATCGGAAATCGAATAAACCGCATGCCCCATTCCATAAATCAGTCCCGACTTATCAAATGCCTGACGATGTAACAACGCCGTAAGATAGGTGCGGATTTCGTCCTCGTCCTCCCAGTTTTTCAATGTTTTCTTCATATCCTCAAACATCAAGGATACTTTTTTATTGGCTCCACCATGACGTGGTCCTTTTAAGGAACCAAGGGAGGCAGAAATCGCAGCATAGGTATCCGTTCCAGAAGACGTTACTACATGATCCGTAAAAGTGGAGTTATTACCACCACCGTGCTCTGCATGGAGAACCAACGCGATATCTAGGATCTTCGCCTCCAATGGCGTAAACTTGCTGTCCGCTCTCAACATGTGCAAAATATTTTCTGCGGTGGAATATTCTTTCTTCGGTGGATGAAGAAAAAAGCTACTTCCCTCATGAAAATAATTGGCCGCTTGGTAGCCATATACCGCAAACATCGGGAACAACGCCACCAATTCCAAACACTGGCGAAGAACGTTTTCTGTGGATGTGTCATCCGCTCTGTCATCGTAGGAATATAACGTAAGTACGCTGCGTCCCAAAGTATTCATCAAATCCGTACTTGGCGCTTTCATAATAATATCACGCACAAAACTGGACGGAAGACTTCTGCGATACTCCGCCAAAATATCCTTCAAATCTTCCAACTGACTTTCTGTTGGAAGTTCTCCAAACAAAAGCAAGTAAACCACTTCCTCGTATCCAAAGCGCTTTTCCTGCAAAAAACCATCTACAATTTCTTCAATGTCGATTCCCTGATAATACAACTTACCTTCACAAGGAACCATATCACGGTCTATGATAGTATACGAACGAATCTCTGAAATCTCTGTCAAACCAGTCAAGACACCTTGACCGTTCAAATCTCTCAACCCTCGTTTTACCTCATATTTATCAAATAAGGTAGAGTCAATCGTACTGCTGGCCTCACATTTTCCTGCCATCTTCTGTATCCAATCGTGTCGATATCCTAAATCCAAGTTATTATTCATATTGGCCCTCCTTTTATTACCCTTTCGAATCAGCGTTTTTTCATAATTCTACTTCTGTAGAGTTGCATACATAACCGCCTTAATTGTATGCATACGATTCTCTGCTTCGTCAAAAACAACGTCAGCATATTTTTCAAATACCTCGTCTGTCACTTCCATCTCGGTCAAGCCATATTTCTCATAGATTTCTTTTCCAATCTTCGTCTTCAAATCATGGAATGCTGGAAGACAGTGCATAAATACTGCTGTCTCTTTTGCATTGTCCATTGCCTTTTTATTTACCTGATATGGTGTCAATGCCCCGATACGCTCTGCCCACACTTCATCCGGCTCGCCCATGGAAACCCATACATCCGTATACAAAACGTCTGCATCTTTTGTTCCTTCCATCACATCCTCGGTCAAGGTGATGGTAGCTCCGCTCTCCTTGGCATATTCCTGACACTGTGCCACCAATTCATCATTTGGAAAATACGCCTTTGGTGCACATGCCACAAAATGCATTCCCATTTTCGCACATACAATCATCAGAGAATTTCCCATATTATAACGGGCATCCCCCATATATACCAGCTTGATTCCTTTTAAAACACCGAATTTTTCGCGAATTGTCAACAGATCAGCCAACATCTGCGTTGGGTGATATTCATTGGTAAGACCATTCCACACAGGAACACCTGCATGCTTTGCCAATTCTTCCACAATTTCCTGACCATATCCACGATACTCAATTCCGTCAAACATTCTTCCCAACACACGAGCAGTATCTGCGATACTCTCTTTTTTACCAATCTGGGAACCTTGTGGATCCAAATATGTAACCCCCATACCAAGGTCGTTTGCTGCCACCTCGAAGGAACATCTTGTACGTGTACTTGTTTTTTCAAATATAAGTGCAATATTTTTCCCTTCAAAATCTTTGTGAAGAATTCCATTTCTCTTCTTCTCTTTCAACTCCGCTGCCAAATCAAGAAAATATGTAATTTCCTCTGCTGTAAAATCTTTCAATGTCAGAAAATGTCTACCGTTCAAATTCATTGTTTTTTTCTCCTCTCAAGCTATTTCTATGATGTATGAAAGAGGGCATTTCACCTGTATAAGCCTTTTGTCACAAGTGAATTCCCTCTTTCTTGAACTCATCGTATATGTTTAAAGTCTAGCCCTAAACTGTTACAAATCAACCTTCTTTTACACTCTCCGTAATCGATTTTGCAAGACCTGCGATGCCCTGAATCTCGGATGGAATAATAATCTTTGTTGCTTTTCCATCTGCCGCTTTCTCGAAAGCTTCCAGACTCTTGATGGTAAGTACGCCCTGTGAAGGTGCCGCCTCATTAAGGTAACGGATACCTTCTGCGGTTGCTTTCTGTACCGCTTCAATTGCCTGAGCTTTACCCTCAGCCTCACGGATCATTGCTTCTTTCTTCGCTTCTGCACGAAGGATTGCTGCCTCTTTCTCCGCCTGCGCTTCAAGAATTGCAGATTCTTTCTTACCTTCTGCTACAAGGACAGTAGATTTTTTCTCACCTTCTGCACGAAGAATGGACTCACGTCTTTCACGCTCTGCCTTCATCTGCTTCTCCATGGACTCCTGGATTTCGTGTGGTGGAATGATATTTTTCAACTCCACACGATTTACTTTGATTCCCCATGGGTCTGTTGCAATATCCAAACTGGATCTCATATGTGTATTAATGGTTTCTCTTGATGTAAGTGTCTGGTCCAACTCCAAATCTCCGATAATGTTTCGAAGAGTTGTAGCTGTCAAGTTCTCAATGGCCATGATTGGGTTCTCAACACCGTAAGCAAAAAGTTTTGGATCGGTAATCTGGAAGAACACTACCGTATCAATCTGCATTGTTACGTTATCCTTTGTGATTACTGGCTGTGGCGCAAAGTCCATAACCTGCTCTTTCAAATTTACTTTTCTTGCTACACGGTCAATGATTGGAACTCGAAAATGAATTCCTACTCCCCATGTATCCAAATATCCTCCTAAACGCTCAATGATGTAAGCATTTGCCTGTGGTACAATGTTGATGCATGATGCCAAAACAACAAGTACGATCACAATCAAAACAACTGCAATTACAATTCCTTCACCCATCGTATTTCACCTATTCCTTTCTTATTTTACAATTAATTTTACTCCTTCGACAGAAACAACGGTAACTCGTTCATCCACCGCAATCACCCTTCCGTCTTCACTTCGCGCTGTCCAGTCCATGCCGTTCAGCACCACCGTGCCAGTTGCTCGTTCGTTATCAATCTCTTTTGTAACGACAACTGTCTTTCCGACCACATCATCTACGTTGGTCGTTTTTCTGTTTTTGTTAAGGTATTTCACTGCAATTGGTCGACATAATGCCATAGCAACAACCGACAAAATTGCAAATACAGCAAGCTGAACCCAGATTCCATATCCAAGACCAGCAACAATAGCAGCACCGATTGCCCCGATTCCAAACCAAATTGTGGTAAGGCCCAGTGTTACAATTTCGAAGATTATCATCATTGCTAAAACTACCAGCCATCCGATACTACCCATGCGAAATCCCTCCTTCCCTTTGGTGTTTTTAGGTCGTTTTCATGTATTCATTTACACTAAAACAAAACCCTCTCTATTATACTATAAACAAGTATATTTTGCAAATTTATTTTACAATCTCTCGTTTGCGATGCACTTCATACATAAGAAGCGCAGCAGATACTGCTGCATTCAAGGATTCTACTTCACCTTCCATAGGAATGTGGATCTTCTCATTGGCACAAGCAGATGTTTCTGGTCGTATTCCATTGGCTTCATTTCCCACCAATAAACCAACTTTTCCTTCGTATGTACACTCTGTAAAATTGCGACTTCCATCCAACTGAGAAGAGTAAATCGTAAATCCTTGCTCCCGAAGAGATGTCACTTCCTCCGTCATAGAATCCACGATATAAAATGGCATACGAAACATGGCTCCCATAGTAGATCGCACCACTTTAGGATTAAACAAATCCACACACCCTTTGGTCATAACAACTGCTGTCATTCCCGCACCTTCTGCGGTTCGCATAATGGTGCCAAGATTTCCCGGATCCTGAACATCTTCCAAGCAAATCAAAGAAGCTTCCGGGGACTGTAATAACATTCCCCTTTCGTACTCTGGCATTTTTACAAGTGCCATTACTCCCTGGGGAGTCTCCGTATCCGAAATCTGGCGAAATACGGTTGCTGACACTTCCTCCGTTCGAATCTCTTTTGCCATTTTCAAATCCGCAATTCGTCTCTCCCATTCCTCCTTCGCGTCTTCTGATACATACACGATGGTTGCCCGTTCATAGCGAATTGCTTCTTCTACCATTTTGAACCCTTCTGCGATAAAACACTTTTCCTGACGGCGAAATTTGGCGCTTTTCTTTAGTTTTTGTATCTTTTTCATCTGTGGGTTTGATGTACTTTCAATCACTTCAATCCTCCTGTTCTTCCAGCTCCTGGCGAATTCGTTCATTCACTTGCTCCACTTCTTCCTGAAATGCTCTTGCTGATAATCTCGTTGCTCCATGCCCCAAGATAATCATTTGCTCCATTCCATCCGAAGTCGCTACACGAACCCGATGTTTCTTGGCAATCTGTTTTGTGGTTTTTTCGATATACATATCTGCTGTTTCTGCTTCTTTTGTATACACAACGCTGATGTTGTGGTATGTTTCTACGCTTCCCGGATTTCCTTTTACTTTGTAGGCATCAAAAACCACAATCAAATGACACTTTTTATATCCTTGATAATTGCACAAAATATCCTGTAAACGCATCCGGGCCGCATCCAAACTTACCTTCGTAAGTTCTTTTAGCTCATCCCATGCAAAAATAATGTTATAACCATCTACCAAAAGGTATTCTTCCAGCCGTTCTTTGAATTTAATTTCCACATGCTTTTTCTCTGGTTTTCCTTTGATCACCCGGGCACCACTTTGTTCTTTGTGACGCTTTACTGGACCAAACGTACGCTCAAAGATAGCCTGCAACTCCTTCTCCTCGGCATAATAACTTTTCTTTTCTCTCTGGTATGCCACTGCCGGTTCCGCATGCATTTTCTCCGCTTTCTTGCGTTCTGCCAAAACACTCGGCACATGCATATGATCAAAAACCAAATTCCATTTCACCACATATCCCGATCCATGGGAACAAAAAACAGAATCCGGGGTATTGTCCAAATCCGCTTCCGGATCATAAGATGCTGTCGCAATCACCTCATGGGCATTATGACACGGCTCGTATCCACCAAACACGCATGAAAGGCGACCACGTCCTTTCGTATAGGCGGCAAATTCCACCGGATACTCCTTCATGGTAATAACTGGACAGGTTCCCGAAAGCACAGAAAGACCTCCCTTTTCGGGCAATGTTTCAAAATCTCCATGCATCCGCTTTATGTCCGTCATTGCCCGTCCAATGTATTCCGACGGCACTTCCAGACGAAATTGATATACCGGTTCCAACAATACACTTTCTGCCTGCATAAGGCCTTGTCGAACCGCCCGATATGTCGCTTGACGGAAATCGCCACCTTCCGTATGTTTTAAATGGGCACGTCCCGCCACCAATGTTATTTTTATGTCTGTTATCCCCGCTCCCGTCAGAACTCCCGCAAATTCACGTTCTGCCAAATGCGTCAACACCAGACGCTGCCAGTTCAAATCCAACTTATCCTCGCTGCAATCTGCTTCCAGCACAATTCCACTTCCTGCCGGCAACGGTTCCATTACAAGATGCACCTCCGCATAATGGCGCAATGGCTCAAAATGTCCCACGCCTTCCACCACATTTCGGATGGTTTCTTTGTAAGTAATTGTCCCCTCTCCAAAGGAAACTTCCAACCCGAATCGCTCCGAAATAACACGCTTCAACACTTCCAGTTGCACTTCACCCATAGGCTGAATAAATGCTTGGTGCAGCTTTTCATTCCAAAAAATATGAAGTTGAGGATCTTCCTCCTCTAACTCCCTTAATTTTCGCAACGCAATGACAGGATCCGTGCCTTCCGAAAACTCAATTCCGTAGTTTAACACTGGTTCCAGTTCAGTAGACAAAAAATCCTCTTCCACTCCCAGTCCCTGTCCGGAAAAGGAGCTTTCTAATCCCGTAACTGCACAAATCTGACCTGCAGACACCTCATCCACAACCTCGTATTTTTCTCCTGAATACAAACGAATCTGATTAATCTTTTCCGTCTCATTCATCTGCGTACGAACCGCCAGCGATCCTCCCGTTATCTTCATATGAGTGAGGCGCTGGCCCTGCGTATCACGAGACACTTTATATACTTTTGCACCAAAGGCTTCCGGATACTGTTCCAATGTGCTATACGCTTCCATCTGTTGCAAAAAATCTTTCACGCCTTCTAAACGAAGGGCAGAGCCAAAAAAGCAAGGGAATAGCTTTCTCTGCAAAATCGGCATCCGTAACTCCTCGGGTACATTGAGAACCCCTTCCTCCAAGTACTTTTCCAACAAAACTTCATCGCACATTGCTACATTTTCAAAAAATGATTCGCTTTGTTGATCCGTAAAATCCACGCAATGATTCGAAAGACGTTGTTGGAGTTCTGCCAGACGCACCTCTTTATCCGCCCCCGCCAAATCCATTTTATTGACAAACAAAAACACCGGAACGCCGTAGCTCTCCAGTAATTTCCACAATGTTTCTGTATGACCTTGCACACCATCGGTTCCACTGATAACCAAAATAGCATAGTCCAATACCCGTAATGTACGCTCCATTTCTGTAGAAAAATCCACATGTCCCGGCGTATCCAACAATGTGATTTCCATATCACCAAAGGTCATACGAGCTTGCTTTGAAAATATAGTAATACCGCGCTCCCGTTCTAGGGGCGAAGTGTCCAAAAAAGCATCTTGATGGTCCACTCGTCCTAGTTCGCGAATCTCTCCACACGTATATAGCATCGCCTCCGAAAGCGTTGTTTTTCCCGAATCGACATGCGCTACGATTCCTACTGTGATTCGTTTCCTCATTCTTCTTGTGCTTCCTCTTCCTCATTTTCTTCTATTTCTTCTACAACTGTAGTTTCTCTATTCCGAAGATTGACGTCATTTTTCAACAGTTTATATGCCGCAGAAGTAAGCGGAACAAAAATCAACATACCACCAACTCCCATTACACTTCCGCCGATGGTCACGGCTGCCAGCACCCAGATTCCCGGCAATCCAATGGACTCTCCAACGACTTTCGGATATATCAGCTGTCCTTCCACTTGCTGCAACACCAAAAGAAATACCAGAAAAACCATGGCCTGAATTGGCGACGTGGTAGCAATCATAAAGAACCCAACCGCACCACCAATATAGGCACCTGCCACTGGAATCAACGCAGTGAATCCAATCAATGCACCCAACATTCCTGCATATGGCATACGCAAAACCAACAATCCAACAGCACAAAGACTGCCCAAAATAACTGCTTCCAAACATTGTCCCACGATAAATTTGTGAAAACTATCATTCAATGTTAACAAAACATATGTTGTGCGATTATAAATTTTCTCTTTTAAATACGCCTTCGCCACTCGATTCAACTGATTTAATATTTTCTTCTTGCCCGCAAGAAGATATACAGAGAAAATAACACTCATAATGACACTAAATGTAGTAGAAAAGGTGGTAGAAATCACATTTCCCACAGCGCCCATAGCACCACCAACACCACCAGCTACCCATTTTGCAGCTTTATTAGCAAGACCCTGCCAATCAATATCTCCATTTTTTGTCATGGATACGGCATTATCCAAATACATTCCAATTTCGGTATTCTTTCCGATTCGCTCAGCCAAGCGTTCAATAAACGGTGGAATTTTTTCTAAAAGCACTTTCACGCAATCTACCAATTCTGGCACGATTAATCCAACAATCAACGCAACAATTCCAATCAAACTAATATAAGCAAACAAGATGCATACCGCATGTCGACTTTTTAG
>JAZNJZ010000057.1:0-47059 GCA_045578325.1 Eubacterium sp. | reverse complement strand
TGCATATGCTACAATGTTAAATTTTAACTTTCCAACAAATACTTCTCATTAATTGCCAATACCTGCGCCATTGCCTGCTCACCTGGAGCGCCGATGGTATTTCTTTTTTCTACACAGGTTTTCATGGAAATTGCTTCGTAGATATCTTCCTCAAAAACAGGAGAAATCTTCTTGTATTCATCCAGTGGCAACTCATCCAAAGAAATATTTTTATCAATGCATGTCAATACCAACTGACCGATGATTCCATGTGCATCACGGAAAGCTACGCCATGATTAACAAGATAGTCTGCAGCATCCGTTGCATTGGTAAATCCGTTTTTCGCACTGGATTCCATATTTTCTTTATTAAACTTCATTGTTGCAATCATACCAGTAAACAAGGAGATACATCCTTTTACGGTATCAATGGCATCAAAAGTAAGTTCCTTGTCTTCCTGCATGTCTTTATTGTAAGCAAGAGGAATGCCTTTCATCGTTGTAAGAATGGAGATCAATGCGCCATACACACGACCTGTCTTTCCACGTACCAGCTCAGCGATATCTGGATTTTTCTTTTGTGGCATGATGCTACTTCCTGTGGAGTAAGAATCATCGATGTCCACAAACTGATACTCATTGGAATTCCATACGATGATTTCTTCACAGAAACGACTGAGATGCATCATAATTGTAGAAAGTGCACTCAAAAGCTCGATGAGATAATCACGGTCAGATACCGAATCCATACTGTTCAGTGTTGGACCATCAAAATTCAAAAGCTGCGCGGTGTAGTCGCGATCCAATGGATATGTGGTTCCAGCCAAAGCGCCAGAGCCAAGAGGGCAGTAGTTCATGCGATCATAGATGTCGCGAAGACGGCTACGATCACGACGGAACATTTCAAAATATGCGCCGAAATGATGTGCCAATGTAACAGGCTGCGCTTTTTGAAGATGTGTGAAACCAGGCATAAATGTTGCCGTATTTTCTTTCATAATATTATGGATGGTTACCAAAAGTTCCTTTAAAAGATCATTAAGCTCTACGATTTCATCTCTTGTATAGAGTTTCATGTCCAGGGCAACCTGATCGTTTCGGCTACGTCCGGTGTGAAGTTTTTTTCCAGGTTCACCAACACGGGCGATGAGATTCGCTTCCACAAAGCTGTGAATATCTTCGTGTTCTGCCGTAATCTCCAATGTGCCATTTTCGATATCTTCTAAAATACTCTTTAATCCGTCGATAATGGTATCTTTCTCATCCGCAGTCAGAATCTCTTGTTTTTCTAACATCGTTACATGAGCGATACTTCCTAAAATATCTTGTTTGTAAAATTTCTGATCAAAGGAAAGTGAAGCGTTAAAATTATGCACTAACTGGTTGGTTTCCTTTGTAAAACGTCCTCCCCAAAGTTTCATGATGATATTCCTCCGTTTCTATGTATATGATAACATCTGTTTTCTACAAAACTTTCATCTGTATAATAGTACCATCTTAAAGGGGGAAAATCAACTGATTTTCAAATCCAATCTTGTAAATCTCACATCTAATGATATAATAGATACAGCGAGCAAAAATGAACATATACACAGAAAAGGGGAAAAGGATGGGAAGATTAAAAGCAATTGGCTTTGGAACATTGTATCTTGTCATTGCAATTGTGACGCAGATTGTCGTCATGTATGAACTAATATTTAATATGATGATGAAACGTATGCCCATGAAACAGATTATGGATTATTTCACGGGGCTGGAGAAAAATTATAAAGATAATTTGATTTTTGTGTCGGTGATCAATCTGGTCTATATTGCAGGATACGGAACGTGGTACTATTTTATTCGCACAAGACGGGAAGGTTCTCCTGTGAATTATCGTAAGATTTTTTCTGCAAAGTCTATCTTGTGCACAGCACTGATGGCGATTTGTGCCCAGTTTTGTTGTAATTTAATTATGATTGGTGTTCAAGTGGCAATGCCAGAACAGTTTCAGAATTATACCAAACTTATGGAGGGTTTGGATATCAATGTCATGCCATCATGGGCGATGATACTGATTGTGGCGGTCTGGGCTCCCATGGCGGAGGAGTTGATCTTTCGCGCCATGATTTTTCGGACACTTCGCAAAGGCTTTGGCCTTGCAATGGCAGCAACGATTTCGGGCGTACTTTTTGGTGTCTATCACATGAATGTGGTGCAGGGAATATATGCCAGTGCATTTGGAATATTGCTGGCCTATATTTATGAAAAGACGAATTCGTTGTGGGGATGCTATTTGTATCACATGTTTTTCAATCTTTCCAGTTATGTATTGGGAGAGATGCAAGAAATGGCCCCCGTGTCGGAGACGGTACTTGGAATCATTGTGTTATGTGTATCCATTGGATCCGTTGTTGGTTTAGTTATACTTGTCAAAGTATTTAATAATATGTATAAAAAGGAAACCCCACAGGAAGTTCCTGAAATGCCACATTTTATTGTGGAAAATGGTGGTGGATTGGAGGAAGAAAATGAGAACATTTGAAAAATCAGATAAATTGCATGGCGTGTGTTATGATGTACGTGGGCCAGTATTAGATGAGGCTACTCTCATGAAGAAGCAAGGAATGGAAGTGCTTCATCTGAATATCGGTAACCCGGCGCCTTTTGGGTTTATGGCACCAGATGTGGTATTGGATTCTATGCATGAGGCGCTGCGTGATCCAATGAGTCAGGGCTATAGTGACTCCAAGGGGATTCCAGTGGCTCGTCAGGCGATTTTCGATTATCACCAAGAAAAAGGGCTTCCTAATATTAATGAGGAGCAGATTTATCTTGGAAATGGCGTCAGCGAGATGATTAGCCTTTCCATGCAGGCCCTTTTAAATAATGGAGATGAGATTCTAATTCCAGCGCCAGATTATCCACTTTGGACTGCCTCGGCAAAGTTGGCAGGAGGAAATCCGGTTCACTACATCTGTGATGAGAGTTCCGGTTGGTATCCGGATATCGACGATATGGAAAAGAAAATAACAGATAAGACCAAGGGAATCGTTGTCATTAATCCAAACAATCCGACGGGAGCGTTGTATCCGAAGGAAGTGTTGGAGAAAATCGTGGCGTTGGCGAGAAAATACGATTTGATTCTTTTTGCGGATGAGATTTATGATCGTCTTGTATTGGATGGAAAAAAACACGTATCCATTGCATCCTTGGCACCAGACGTATTCTGCGTGACCTTTAATGGTCTTTCCAAATCCCATCGAATCGCGGGATATCGTTGTGGTTGGATGATTCTTAGTGGAGATGTGGCTAGGGCGAAAGGCTATATCGAAGGAATCAACATGCTTTCGTCCATGCGACTTTGTGCCAATGTTCCGGCCCAGCATGTCATTGCGCCAGCACTGGAACATCGTCCGGAAACCGATGAACTTTTGTTGCCGGGAGGACGAATCTATGAGCAGAGAAAGTGTATCTGCGATGCCATTGCAGACATCGACGGACTTTCTGCAGTAACACCAGAGGCGGCATTTTACATATTCCCACGAGTGGATGTGAAGAAATTCAACATTCGAGACGATGAGCAGTTTGTCTTGGATTTCTTGCGAGAGAAGCACGTGCTCTTGGTACACGGAAGAGGATTTAACTGGACGGAACCAGATCATTTCCGCATTGTGTACCTTCCGGATTTGGATGTGCTTAGCCGTTCTATGACAAAAATGAAAGAGTTTTTGGCTGACTATAAACAACAGTAGAGATAAGGGGGATATATGAGCGAAAGATTACAAAAGGTACTGGATTTTGAAAACCGCATTTTGCAAGAACGTAAAAAATTGCAAGAATTGGTTGCGGAAAGTACAGAAGATTCGAAGTTGATAAATGCAAAATTAGACCATTTTCAAAAAGAGATCAACTACATGAACCAGCAGGTGAAATTGCTGAAGGATGAAATGCTTCAAACGGAATGCAAGGCAGAAGCTGAAGTTGTGGTTATGGATGATATGCCACAAGAGAATCCGAAGCCGGAGATGATACAGTTCTCGGATATAAAGGTTGAAGAAAAAGCGGAAAAAGTAGAACCATTTCCGCAGCAAAGCAGAACATCTACCAAAAAGGATTTGGAAAAAACCATTGGAAAATCACTTATGGGTGTCTTGGCGTCCGTGTTAGTGTTTATTAGTTTGATTTTGTTTGCCACAGCTATTTTGCCACTCTTTAGTGATGCGGCAAAGATGCTGACGATGTACGTTGTTAGTTTTGGCTTCTTGATTTTTGGTTTGTACAAATGGAAGAAAAATCAAGAGAACAAGTTTTATATGGCATTGCTGGCTTGTGGTGTCGGAGCGTTGTATATATCGTTGCTGTTGAGTAATATGTACTTTAATGCGATTGGTGATATACCGTTGTACATATTGATTGCGTTCTGGGGCCTGGGGGTATGTTTCCTTTGTCATATCCAAACCACCTTGTTCCAGACAATTGGTCACATAGGTATTTTTATTTCCGTTGCATTTGGGTGTTTTCTTTGTTGTGATACATATGATTCCGTTAAGTTTACGGTGCTCCTTGTGTACTACTTTGTCACAATGGTGATGTTCTTTGCGGTAAATCCGAAAAGAAAAATTTCTGAAAATGTAATTTTTCATCTTTTTAATGGTCTGAACTGTCTGGTTTTAGTTCCGAGTGCATGTTCGATTTTGGAAAGTGGTATTTCGATTCCGATGCTCGTATTGGTGGCGTTTTTAGGGGTAAATATCGGGGTTCTGCTTTGGAGTGAGACGGATGCACAGGGGGCAGAGTTTGCTATTTTCAGCTGTGGACAGCTGTTATTATTCTGGGGAGCGTTGGACCAGTTGACGGCCACATTGACCGAAGATGCTCAAGCAGCTTGCATATATCTTGCTGCAATACTTCTTTTCTGTCTTTTTGAAGGAAAGAAATATGCTAAAAATGGTGGAAAATATGTCGTGGAGATATGTTTGAGCATTATGGCCACATATGCAATGGTGGAATATAGCACGTTTGGAGAAGAGTATCTGTATGTTCCTCTTCTTGTGGTGCCTATGGTACTGGTTGGATATTTTCGGGAAAATCCGTTGGCGAAATATAGCTCTCAAGTGTTATTGTTCTTCTATTTGTTTGAGGGGGTAGAGAACAGTGCCGCGCATTTTTGGTTGGCTTTCGGGGCTGTGGTTTTAACTTATGCGTTGATGTATATCAAAAAAGAACAGTATCAAATGTTACATAAATGCATATTGCATACATTGACCATATTTGTTTTCGGGACATTGTTTTCAGAAATGATAGACGATGCGATCTATGGAATTATTGGAATGTACGATACGGAAGGAATCGTAGCTACATTGACTTATTTACCAATTGTAGTGTTCCATATGATTATGATGAAAACCAATCTAGGATGCAATTTAAAAACTGGAGAGAAAGAGAAGCCTACGTATTACAATTTTGTAAATTTGATTCTTATGATTGTGGGAACGGTTTTGATTTCTAGTGTGGATAACGAGATTTGTCATATGATTGTAATCTTGGTGGCGCTTGCCGTGTTTATGGTAAATGCGAAAAATCTGTTGGACAAGAGAGACAATGTCTTTGCGGGAATCTACGTAGGAATTAAATTTACCATTCTTATGCTTGTGATTCTAAGTTCTTTTGAGGCAGAGAATTATGTAATTAGTACTTCTTGCTTTTTGTTGGCAATCGTAGCAGTTATTGTAGGATTTCGCTTTGATTACAAAGCACTGCGATTGTTTGGTTTGATTTTGTCTATGATAAGTACGTTTAAGTTGATTATGGTAGATATTTCCTATCAAAATACATTGGGAAATGCCGTTAGCTTCTTTGCTTCTGGAATTTTGTGTTTTGCCATCAGTATGATTTACAGTTTGATTGATGGGAAAATGAAGCGAGAGAGGAAATAGCATTTGCAAAAACGTACCATATCTAGTATACTATAAGATGGTATAGAAGAGATACAAGCACAACGATAGGGAGGTGATGACGTGGCATTGACGATCAACAATATATCGTCTCAGACGTCGATCAATCAAGCACAGAAAACCATAGTGCCCAGCGGAAAGACGACGATTACGCCATTTTCCGAAGTGTTAAAGCAGGAAAAAGAGGCGGCGAAGGCGGCGTCATCAGCAAAGAGCGAGCAGGCAGCAGGAAGTCCGTCGGTTACCAGTGGTACCACAGGAAGTAAAAATGCAGATGGTTCCCTTAAGACTACCCTGGAGGATATTTTTAAACGTGCTTCTGAAAAATACGGTGTGCCATATAATTTTCTTGTGGCAGTGGCAAAGGCGGAGTCCAATTTTAACTTAGATAGTGTGTCTCATGCGGGAGCCCAGGGCATCATGCAATTGATGCCAGAGACGGCAAAGGATCTTGGTGTTAAGGATGCCTTTGATGCGGAGCAAAACATCATGGGGGCAGCCAAGCTTTTGGCGGCGCATTTGGACAAGTTCGATGGAGATACCACCTTGGCAGCAGCTGCGTACAACGCAGGAAGCGGGCGAGTACAACAGTATGGCGGTGTGCCTCCTTTTACAGAGACGCAGAATTACGTAAAGAAAATTGCGTCCTACATGGAAGAAGGCGTGGATGTGCCCGATAAAACCGTTACCGTACATCCAAACAAGCTCAGCGGAGATGTGACGAAAAGCCAGGGAAGTGGTACGTCTGCCCAAGCAAGTGAAAGCAAAACGGTGCCGGGAGCAGTGGCCGCAACGGAGGCAGAGTTGAATAACAGCATGATTGTTGTGGGAAAAGGCGAAGGTGCCATTACGATGACCTACGGCGCCTACCAAAGATATTTGGAATTGGGCGATTTGGGTGTCGGTTGATGTTAGTGTAAGATTGATATTAATATAAAAGGAGAATTGGAAATGAGTAAGAAACCTACAGTATTGATGATTTTGGATGGATATGGACTCAATGAAAAGAGCGAAGGAAATGCCGTTGCAGAGGGTAAAACTCCAGTTATGGATAAACTCATGGCAGAGTGTCCTTTCGTAAAAGGAAATGCCAGCGGAATGGCAGTTGGTCTTCCAGAGGGACAGATGGGTAACTCTGAGGTTGGACATTTGAATATGGGTGCCGGCCGTATCGTATATCAGGAATTGACAAGAATCACAAAAGAGATTCAGGATGGTGTGTTCTTTGAAAATGAAGCATTGCTTCAGGCAATTGAAAATTGTAAAAAGAACAACTCCGATTTGCATTTGTTTGGACTTTTGTCTGACGGTGGTGTTCATAGCCACAATACACATATGTATGCGTTGCTTGAGTTAGCAAAGAGAAATGGTCTTGAGAATGTTTATCTTCATGCATTCTTGGATGGACGTGACACACCACCAGCTTCTGGAAAAGATTTTGTAACAGAGGCGATGGATAAGATGGAAGAAATCGGTGTAGGACAGGTGGCAACCGTAATGGGACGTTACTATGTTATGGACCGTGATAACCGTTGGGACCGTGTACAGAAAGCGTATGATGCGTTGGTACTTGGTAAAGGTGAGACAGCAGCTTGTGGCGCATGTGCAGTACAGCAGTCTTACGACAAAGATGAAACCGATGAATTTGTACTTCCTACAGTAATTACAAAAGATGGAAAACCATTGACAACGGTAAAAGAAAATGATTCCGTTATCTTCTTTAACTTCCGTCCAGACCGTGCAAGAGAGATCACAAGAGCATTTTGTGACGATGCCTTTGACGGATTTGAAAGAGCAAATGGTTTCTTCCCATTGACGTTTGTAACATTTACGGAGTATGATGTAACCATTCCAAATAAGATCGTTGCATTCCACAAGGTTGAGATTACCAATACATTTGGTGAGTTCCTTGCACAGAATGGTTTGACACAGCTTCGTACCGCTGAGACAGAGAAGTATGCACACGTTACATTCTTCTTCAACGGTGGTGTAGAGGAGCCAAACAAAGGCGAAGAGAGACTTCTTGTGAATTCTCCAAAGGTAGCAACGTATGATTTGCAGCCAGAGATGAGTGCATACAAAGTATGTGAGGGTCTGGTGGATGCCATCAAATCGGATAAATATGATGTAATCATCGTAAACTTTGCAAACCCAGATATGGTTGGACACACTGGTGTAGAAGCTGCTGCAATTCAGGCAATCGAAGCAGTGGACGAGTGCGTTGGCAAAGTAGTGGATGCCATCAAAGAAGTGGATGGACAGATGTTTATTTGTGCGGATCACGGAAATGCAGAGCAGTTGATTGACTATGATACCAATCAGCCATTTACAGCTCATACTGTAAATCCAGTTCCATTTATCCTTGTTAATTACGACGAGGCATATACATTGAGAGAGGGTGGTTGTCTGGCAGACATCGCACCAACTTTGATCGAGATGATGGGACTTACTCAGCCGGAAGAAATGACAGGAAAATCATTGTTGTTGAAGAAGTAATCCGACGGAAAATAAATACAGAGCGCAATGGTTTTAAGTGCCATTGCGCTTTTACTGCGTAAAGGAGATATTGAAAAATATGTCGAAAAAAGTTGTAGTAGGAATGTCTGGTGGCGTGGATTCGTCCGTGGCAGCCTATCTTTTGAAAGAACAAGGGTATGAGGTGATCGGGGTAACCATGCAAATCTGGCAGGAGGAGACACCGGAGTACCAAGAGGAAAATGGTGGCTGCTGTGGATTGTCCGCGGTGGACGATGCGAGACGAGTGGCAGAGAGCCTCGGAATCCGATATTATGTTATGAACTTTCGCCAGGAATTCCAGAAAAATGTCATCGACTATTTTGTGGATGAATACAAACATGGGCGGACGCCGAATCCATGTATCGCGTGCAACCGTTATGTGAAGTGGGAATCGTTGTTGCAGCGAAGTTTGGAAATTGGTGCGGATTATATTGCCACCGGGCATTATGCAAGAATTGATCAGTTGCCAAATGGCAGATATTCCATTAAGCGTTCTGTGACAGCAGAAAAGGATCAGACCTATGCGTTATACAATCTGACGCAAGAACAACTTTCCCGAACCTTGATGCCGGTGGGAGACTTTCCGAAAGACCAGATTCGTCAGATTGCGGATGAAGTGGGGCTTCCAGTGGCCCATAAGCCGGATAGTCAGGAAATTTGTTTTGTGCCAGATAACGACTACGCATCCTTTATTGAAAGAGAGACGGGAGAGCAGATTCCTACAGGGAACTTTGTGGACATTCATGGGAATGTGATTGGAACACATAAGGGAATTACGCATTATACCATTGGTCAGAGAAAAGGCTTAGGACTTGCCATGGGGCATCCTGTGTTTGTAACAGAGATTCGACCAGAGACCAATGAAGTTGTTATTGGTGAGAATGAGGATATTTTTTCTACCACTCTCCGGGCGAACCGGGTGAACTTTATGTCCGTACCTGGAATTGAAGGAGAAGTAAGAGCGGTGGCGAAAATCCGCTATAATCATCGAGGTGATGATTGTACTATTCGGATGATTGACGAAGATACCGTAGAGGTTGTATTCGACAAGCCACAACGTGCTGCAACACCAGGGCAGGCAGTTGTATTTTATGATGGCGAGTACGTCATGGGTGGGGGAACCATACTTTAAGAAAGTTTTTCTTGAATAAATTTCCTTCTTATGATAGTATATATTCGATAAATTGTTTTTTAGGGAGAAAGTGCGCCCTAAAGGTTCGAAAGGGGAACATCATGAAGTATTTTGGTACAGATGGCTTTCGCGGCGAAGCAAATGTCACGCTGACCGCAGACCATGCCTTCAAGATTGGACGCTTTTTAGGAAACTATTACAGAGACGGCAAACATCGAGTTCGTGTGATCGTCGGAAAGGACACCAGACTTTCCGGGTACATGTATGAGACGGCTTTGGCAGCAGGACTTACAGCCAGCGGAGCAGACGTATATGAAATCCATGTAACAACGACGCCGAGTATTTCCTATCTGATACGAAATGAAAAATTTGATTTTGGTATCATGATTACGGCGAGCCATAACCCGTATACCGACAATGGAATTAAAGTGATCAATGGAATGGGTCACAAGTTGGAAGAGGAAATTGAAGAACAGATTGAGAAGTATATAGACGGAGAGATTCCTGAATTACCATATGCAACAGGTGAGGATTTGGGAAGATGCTACGACTACAAAGAAGGAAAAGAGATTTACAAAGATTATTTGAGAAATCTCGTTCATCATTCATTTGCAGGAAAAGTCATTGCACTTGACATGTCAAATGGTTCGGCTTCTAGTATTGCAGGAGCAATCTTTGAAAAACTGGGCGCCACCGTGCATACAATCCATGACAAGCCAGATGGTATGAACATCAATCGTGATTGTGGTTCGACACACATGGATAAGTTGCAAGCTTTTGTAAAAGAAGTTGGAGCAGATGCTGGTTTCGCTTATGATGGCGATGCGGATCGTTGTCTGGCTGTGAATGAAAAGGGAGAGATTGTCACAGGAGACCACATTATGTATTTGTGTGGTGTTCATATGAAGAACCAAGGCAAGCTCAAAGATGATGTGGTTGTTACTACAGTAATGTCTAACATGGGACTTTACAAAGCATTTGACTGCGCTGGCATTAAATACGAACAGACCGCAGTTGGTGATAAATATGTGTGTGCCAATATGATGGAAAATGATTATGTACTAGGCGGTGAGCAGTCTGGCCACGTAATATTTAGGGAACACGCTGTGACGGGAGATGGTATTTTGACCTCCCTTATGATTATGGAAGCAATGCTTTCTCAAGAGAAAACATTGTCGCAGCTCACAGAAGATTTGATAATTTATCCGCAGCTTTTAGTGAATATGCGGGTGAAGGATAAAGTAGCAGCACGAGATGACGCAGATGTACAGGCGGCAGCAAAAGAAGTGGAAGAAGCTCTCGGAGACGAAGGAAGACTTTTGCTAAGAGAAAGCGGTACAGAGCCATTGATTCGTGTAATGGTTGAGGCAAAAACAGATGAACTTTGTCACCAAAACGTATATCATATCATTGATGTTTTGCGTGCAAAGGGACATGAAAATGAATAATCTTAGAAAGGACGAGATAAAGATGAAAGGTGCTTATTACACAAAAGAGTATCGCAATGTATTTGCTGAGTGTGGATACTCACAGGAAGAGATTGACAAAAAATTAAAAGATGCGTTCAACACAGTATTTTATGGACCAGAAGGTGAGAAGTTCTACTTCGAAGCTGGTGACGACATGGGATACTTTGAGGATACAGGAAACTTTGATGCACGTACCGAGGGTATGTCTTACGCCATGATGATGTGCGTTCAGATGAACATGAAAAATGAGTTCGACCGTGTATGGAAATGGGCAAGAACTTATATGTACATGGAAGAAGGTTACAACAAAGGTTACTTTGCATGGTCTTGTCAGACAGATGGTACCAAGAATGACTATGGTCCTGCACCAGATGGAGAAGAGTTCTTTGCTATGGCATTGTTCTTTGCTTCTCACAGATGGGGCGACGGCGAGGGAATCTTCAACTACTCTCAGGAAGCGAAGAACATCTTGAGTGCTTGTATTCACAATGGAGAAAATGAGCCAGGAGATCCAATTATGGAGCCAGAGAATTATCTGATCCGTTTCATTCCAAGCCGTAAGTTCAGTGATCCATCTTATCACTGCCCTCACTTCTATGAGCTTTTTGCAGAGTGGGCAAATGAAGAGGACCGTGAGTTCTGGAAAAAGGCAGCACAGGCAAGTCGTGAGTATTTGAAAAAAGCTTGTCATCCAGAAACAGGTTTGGCAGCAGAGTATGCTTATTATGATGGAACACCATATCCAGAAGAGCAGGATATCTTCGGTGGTCGTCATGACTGGTACTACAGTGATTCTTACCGTGTTATTGCAAACATCGGTGTGGATTACGAGTGGTTTGCACCAGACGACTGGCACAAAGAAAACAACAACAAAGTTCAGAAATTCTTCATGGAGACACACAGAGATGAAGAGTTCAAGATTTACGAGATTGATGGTACCGTAATCGACCAGCCAGCGCTTCACCCAGTGGCAATCATTGCAACCAACGCACAGGCTTCTTTGGCTGCAGATGGTCCTTACGCAAAAGAGTGCGTAGAGCGTTTCTGGAACACACCACTTCGTCAGGGCGAGAGAAGATACTATGACAACTGTCTGTATCTCTTTGCATTGCTTGCACTGAGTGGAAATTACCGCATCTGGTAATCCAATGAGTCAAGCATAGAAATTTTCTGCTTGCAGAAAAATTTCTATATTTGACGAATGGCAACCACGAGCATATAGCGAAGCGAAATGCGAGTGGGGCGATGCGAAGCATCGGGATTAGAAATTAAAAATTATGGGAATGCTTATATAAGCGGACCTGTCGAAACATATAAGAAAATAAGAAATTATGATTTTGGAGGAATAAGAAAAAATGAGTTACAAAGTTGAGAATCTTGAGAACAGTATGGCAAAAATCACAATCGAGGTAAGCGCAGAGGACTTCGAAGCAGCTATGGTAAAATCCTACAATAAGAATAAAGGCAAAATTGCAATCCAGGGATTCCGTAAAGGAAAAGCTCCTCGTAAAATGATCGAGAAGTTGTACGGACCAGAAATCTTCTATGAAGATGCTGCAAATTTTGCAATTCCAGATGCTTATGAAGCTGCTGCAAAAGAGTGTGGTCTTGATATCGTATCCAGACCAGAAATCGATGTAGAAGATATCGGAAGTGGTAAGCCATTCGTATTTACTGCTACTGTTGCTGTAAAACCTGAAGTAGAGCTTGGTGACTACAAGGGAATCGAAGTAGCAAAACAGGAAGTAAAAATCATGGCTGCTGACGTAAATGCTGAGATCGACCGTGTTCGTGAGCAGAATGCACGTATCATCACAGTAGAAGACCGTGCCATTAAGAAAGACGATATCGCAGTAATCGACTTCGAGGGATTCGTAGACGATGAGCCATTTGAAGGTGGTAAGGGAACGGATTATTCTCTTACAATCGGAAGTCATTCCTTCATCGATACATTTGAAGATCAGTTGATCGGTAAGAAGGCAGGCGATAAAGTAGATGTCAATGTTACATTCCCAGAAGAGTATCATGCAGAAGACTTGAAGGGTAAACCAGCATTGTTCAAAGTAGAAATCAAAGAGGTTAAAATGAAAGAACTTCCTAAGGCAGACGATGAGTTCGCAAGCGAAGTTTCTGAATTTGATACTTTGAAAGAGTACAAAGCAAGTGTGAAGAAGTCTTTGACAGAGAGAAGAAAAGCTCAGGTTAAGACAGAGAAAGAAAATCAGGTAATCGAGAAAGCGGTTGAGAACGCTAAAGTAGATCTTCCTGCACCAATGGTAGATGAGCAGGTAAATCAGATGATCAATGAGTTCGCTTCCCGTCTTCAGCAGCAGGGTCTTGGTATCGACCAGTACATGCAGATGACAGGTATGCAGCCACAGGCATTGATGGATCAGATGCGTCCAGAAGCTGAGAAACGCATCAAGACTCGTCTTGTACTTGAGGCAGTAGCTGCAGCTGAGAAAATCAAAGCAACAGCAAAAGATATCGATAAAGAGATCGAGAAAATGGCTGAGATTTACAACATGGAAGTTGATAAGATCAAAGATATGTTCGGAGATGCAGAGAAAGAGCAGATTTCTCAGGACATCGCTGTTCAGAAAGCAGTTGATCTTCTTGTAAAAGAGTCTGTAGAGACAGAAAGCGCAAGCGAAGAGTAAGAAGTAAGAGTAGAATGGAGATGGAGAGATTATGGCATTAGTACCATACGTCATTGAGCAGACAAGTCGTGGCGGCGAGCGTTCTTATGACATTTACTCCCGACTTCTCCGTGAGAGAATTATTTTCCTCGGAGATGAAGTAAATGATGCTACAGCAAGTCTTGTTGTCGCTCAGATGTTGTTTTTGGAATCAGAAGATCCAAACAAAGACATAAATCTGTATATTAACAGTCCAGGTGGTTCTGTAACTGCCGGAATGGCAATTTACGATACGATGAATTATGTAAAATGTGATGTGTCAACCATTTGTATGGGCTTGGCTGCCAGCATGGGAGCATTCTTGCTTTCCAGTGGTGCGAAGGGAAAAAGACTTGCCCTTCCAAATGCTGAGATTATGATTCATCAGCCTTCTGGTGGTGCCAGAGGTCAGGCAACCGAAATTCAGATTGTAGCAGAAAATATTCTGAAGACAAAGAAAAAGTTAAATGAAATTCTGGCTGCCAATACTGGTCAGACTGTGGAGAAGATTACACAGGATACAGAGAGAGATAACTTTATGTCCGCACAGGAAGCTTTGGAGTACGGACTGATTGACCGTGTTATCGTAAATCACGAATCGAAGTAATATAATGTAACGTATATGGTGCCACCAGTGTGTTTTAGGGAGGCACCATGTTGCGCTTTTAGCGCGGAATGGAGAATATTATGGCAGGAAGAAATAATGACAATCAGACCCAGTTCCGTTGTTCCTTTTGCGGAAAGACGGATAAGCAGGTCCGTAAGTTGATTGCAGGGCCAACAGGGGTATATATTTGTGACGAGTGCATTGAGCTTTGTGACGAAATTTTAACCGAAGAATATCAAGAGATGTATGATGAAAGAGATGCAGAAGAAATGGAAATCAATCTTCTGAAGCCAAAAGAAATCAAAGAATTTTTGGATGAATACGTCATCGGGCAGGAAGAGGCGAAGAAAGCTCTTTCCGTAGCAGTTTACAATCACTACAAACGTGTGATGTCTCCAGCAGATATCGATGTGGAATTGCAGAAGAGTAACATTCTGATGATCGGACCAACCGGTTCCGGAAAAACATACTTGGCGCAGACTTTGGCAAAGGTGTTAAATGTTCCATTTGCCATCGCCGATGCTACCACATTGACGGAAGCAGGATACGTAGGTGAAGACGTGGAAAATATCTTGCTGAAGATTATTCAGGCAGCAGATTATGATATTGCCAGAGCAGAGCATGGAATTATCTACATCGACGAGATCGATAAGATTACGAAGAAATCAGAAAATGCTTCCATCACTCGTGATGTGTCGGGTGAGGGTGTACAGCAGGCATTGCTGAAAATCCTAGAGGGAACGGAAGCAAGCGTGCCACCACAGGGTGGAAGAAAACATCCACAGCAGGAGTTTTTTCACATTGATACCACCAATATATTGTTTATCTGCGGTGGAGCCTTTGATGGTTTGGATAAGATCATTGGTTCCCGTATTGATAAAAAATCCATTGGATTTAATGCGGAGATTGGTGACAAGACCAATGCTAACGTGGGTGAATTGTTCCGTCAGGTATTGCCACAGGATCTTGTGAAATTTGGTATTATTCCAGAGTTCGTTGGTCGTGTGCCAGTTACGGTAAGTCTGGATCTTCTGGATGAGGAGGCGCTGAAAGAGATTTTGGTGCGCCCACGTAATGCCATCACAAAGCAGTACCAGAAGTTAATGGAAATGGATGGCATTAAACTGACCTTTGAGGATGAGGCGGTTCAGGAAATCGCTCATCAGTCCATCGAGAGAAAAACGGGTGCCAGAGGGCTTCGTGCCATCATCGAAAACAGCATGATGGATTATATGTTTGAGCTTCCATCCCGTGAGGATGTGAAGGAGTGTCGTATTACCAAAGGGGTAATCGACAAGACAGGTCAGCCAGAGCTGATCGGTGACAATGGTGAGGTGCTTCTTTTGGAAGAAAAGAAGGAAGAGGAAAGTGCCTAAATGATACGATAGAAAAGAGGTAAAATGTCATGGATGAACAGATGAAAACATTACCGATGATTGCTTTGAAGGGAATGACCATACTTCCGGGCATGCTGGTTCATTTAGATGTAAGTCGTGACATAACGAAATATGCTATTGATGAAGCAATGGCAAATGATGCGATGATATTTGTTGTAAGCCAGAAAGATGACCGTGTGGAACTTCCGATTTACTCGGATCTCATGAGTGTAGGAGTTCTAGCGAAGATTCGTCAGGTGATCAAACTGGAAAATGATGTTGTACGGATTCTTGTGTCCACATTGAAACGTGGAACCTTAGCGGCTCTAGTGCAAAATGAACCGTTTCTTATAGGAGATGTGGTGCTTCACGACAGTAGCGAGGAAATGCAAGAACTCAGCGACATCGAAAAGCAGGCAATGTGTCAGGAAATCAAAGATGTCTATACTTTGTATCTGGGACAGAACCCAGGAGCTGGCCGAAGTTCGTACGACAAGATAAAAAAAGAAAAGAATCTGGATAAGTTACTGGACTTGGTAGCGATGCATATTCCCATTGATCTGGAGCGTCGCCAAAATGTACTGAATTGTTTTGGAGTTCGAGAAAGATTTTTCCTTGTTACTCAAGTGCTCCGGGATGAACTGGAGATTTTCCGGATGCGCAATGATTTTCGTGCCAAAGTAAAGGCAGAAGTGGATAAAAATCAAAAAGAATATTACTTGCGTGAGCAAATGAAAGTTATCCGTGAGGAACTTGGGGAAACTGGGGCTAGTGCGGAAGAAAAGTATCGCCAACAGTTGGAAGAGTTAAATTGCTCCGACGAAGTGAGAGAAAAGATCGGGGAAGAAATAACGAGATTGGCAAGCATGCCAGCGAATTCCTCTGAGACTTCTGTGGCACGAGATTATGTGGAGGCGTTACTTAGTCTTCCGTGGGATGACATGGCGGAGGCCAATCACGATCTCGCTCATGCAGAAGATGTATTAAATGAAGATCATTATGGTCTGGACAAAGTAAAAGAGCGTATCCTTGAATTTCTTGCAGTGAGAAGTCTGACCGGAAAAGGGGAAGCGCCAATCGTATGTCTGGTGGGACCTCCGGGAACCGGAAAAACGTCCATCGCCAGATCGGTAGCGCGAGCACTGGATATCGAATATGTGAGAATTTGTCTTGGTGGTGTACGAGATGAGGCAGAGATTCGTGGTCATCGAAGAACTTACATTGGTTCCATGCCGGGACGAATCATCAATGGTCTGAAGAAAGCCGGAGTGAAAAATCCGCTGATGCTTTTGGATGAGATTGATAAGGTAAGCAGTGATTACAAAGGCGATACGTCGTCAGCCCTTTTGGAAGTGTTGGATCCAGAGCAGAATCGTAATTTTGTGGATCATTACATCGAAATTCCAGTGGATTTGTCTGAAGTACTCTTTTTGTGCACCGCAAACAGTATAGAGACGATTCCGACACCGCTTTTGGATCGAATGGAAATCATCGAAGTGTCTGGATATACAGAAAATGAAAAGTATCACATCGGAAAACAGTATTTGATTCCGAAGCAGTTAGAAAAGAATGGCTTAAAGAAGACGCAGTTAAACATCAATGACAAAGCGCTGCGTGATACCATCAGCTATTATACAAGAGAGTCTGGCGTCCGTGGCTTGGAGCGTCAGATTGGTAAGATTTGCCGCAAGGCAGCCCGTCAGGTTGTGGATGGGGAAAATGAAAAAATTCGTGTCAGTGGAAAGAATCTGACAGAGTTCCTAGGTAAGCGTAAGTTTACAAACCAGAAGGCAAATGCCACCGATGAGATTGGTATTGTCCGCGGGCTTGCTTGGACACAGGTTGGTGGCGATACACTGGAGATCGAAGTCAATATTATGCCGGGAGAAGGAAATCTCATTCTCACTGGACAGCTGGGAGAAGTTATGCAGGAGTCGGCGCGAATTGCTCTGAGTTATGTTCGCTCGATTTCTAAGAAAGACAACGACTTTTATAAGAGCTACGACATTCATGTGCATGTGCCAGAAGGTGCGGTGCCAAAGGATGGTCCATCGGCAGGAGTGACCATGTCCACAGCGCTTTACTCGGCAATCGAGGAAGTGAAAGTAGATGCCAAGGTGGCAATGACTGGTGAAGTAACTCTTCGTGGAAGAGTATTGCCAATCGGTGGATTGAAAGAAAAACTGCTGGCAGCAAAGCAGGCAGGCATGAAACGGGTCATTGTACCGAAGGAAAATGAGCCGGATGTGGAAGAACTGGAAGCAGAGATTACGGAAGGAATGGAAGTGATCTTTGCATCAGAAATGCAACAAGTATTGGCAGCTTCTCTTATATCAGCAAACCAATAATAGAATCAAATAAATATTGATTTTGTATATTCGGACACACTACGGTTGTTTAAAGGTCCGTTTCTACAAAATCAAATTTATTTGATTTTCTTAGATTTTGCTGGGATAATGGGCCAATTTGCGATATATTCTGGAAAAAAGATACATAATACAGAAAGGTGGAGTTCTCGTGGAGAAAAGTTTGAGATTTCGAGTAATCGTTATGTTTATATTTATGCTTGGGATGGCTATGTCTGTGGATGACATGGTATGGGCGAAAGAATATAAGGACAATGGATATGTTTATGTTGTTGAGAATAAAAAGGTCACATTGGAGAAGTATGTAGGAGATAAAAAAGTAAAAAAATTGTGGGTACCTGCGTCTCTTCGGGGATATCCAGTTACAACCATTGAAGGGGAATGCTTCAAGCGGTGTCGCAATGTCAAGAGCATTATCATTCCAAGTTCGATAACAGATATTGGTTCTTTTTCTTATGAAAACAATCCGAATGAAGGCTGGCCAGATGATTTTGAAACCAATCCTTTTTACGGATGCGTCTCCCTTCAAGAGTGTATTGTAGAAAGCGGAAATAAGAATTATGTTTCGGTAGAAGGTGTACTTTACAACAAGAAGATGAATGTTCTTTTGTTAATTCCAGCGGATTATCAAAAAAAGTATACTATGCCGAAGTCAGTACGAACTTTGGCAACCTTTGCTTTGGCGGATCAGAAAAATATAAAGAAAATTGTTTTGCCAAAGGGAATGAAGACGATTAATCGCTATGCTTTTTATGGTGCACAAAGCATTAAAAAGGTTGTTTTTCCATCTACAGTAAGAAAAATCGGACAATATTCTTTTTGTAAAACAGGCCTTACAACACTGACGCTCCCGGAAGGCGTGGAGAGAGTGTATGAAGGGGCTTTTGATGATTGTAGCAGACTTACTCGGGTGAAAATTCCGAAGTCGTTAACATACTTTGGATATTATGAAGATTGTGGTGGACCGGATCCGGGACATTTTCAAAATTGCAATTCGTTGAGAAAAATAACGGTAGCTTCTGGTAACAAAAAATTCTTTAGTAAAAATGGTGTGCTTTTTCAGAGAGTTAATTGGAAAAAGGAAAACATTCAAGCTGTTCTTTTACGTTATCCAGCGGCAAAGAAAAGCAAAACTTATACAGTGAAAGAAAATATTCATATTAAAGATTATGCTTTTTATGGATGCACGCGGTTAACCAGTGTAACAATACTAGGAGATATGTGGTATCCATACGATGCAGAGTTTTATAAATGTGAAGGTATTCAAGTATATATGAAAAAGCAGGCAAAAGGAAAAGTAATCTTTGAAAAATGCAGGAACTGTAAGCTGATTCGAGAAGGATGAATGAGCGAGTGGGGAAAATAATAGAATTTGCTAGAAAGGAAAAACTATGGTTATTAAATCACTGGAGTTAGAAACGGTATGCGGTATCACAAGTACAATTCCGCAAAACGATAAAATCGAGATGGCGTTTTGGGGACGTTCCAATGTAGGAAAGTCTTCTCTGATCAATACGCTTTTGAATCGTAAGAGCTTTGCTCGTATCTCTTCTCAGCCGGGAAAGACACAGACCATTAACTACTATAACATCAATGACTTGTGTTATATGGTGGATCTTCCGGGATATGGATACGCCAAAGTGTCTCGCGAGGTGGCGGCAAAGTGGATGAAAATGATTGAAAAGTATCTAGATACTTCAGAGGCACTTCGTGTGGTATTTCTTTTGCTTGATATTCGTCACGAACCTTCTGCCAATGACATAAAGATGTATCAGATGCTATTAAGCAAGGGATTTAATCCGTTGATTATCGCAACAAAGGCGGATAAAGTTAGCAAAAATGTACGCAACAAAAACATCGCCATCATGCGAAAAAAACTGGAGGCGGTGGAAGGGACGCCAATTATCCCATTTTCTTCCCATACAAGAGAAGGAAAAGAAGAAGTGTGGGAATACATTGACTATTTTGTAAATGAAATTTCGTTATGATATAAGTTTGGGAGCTATGGAGGGGCAGTTATGAATCAGAATACAAAACAAACCATTGAACATGTGGTGGAGCAGATTGCAGATAATTATAGCAATGAACCTTTGTTTTCCACAAAGGCAGGAAAAAACATGCCAGAGCGAAAAATTATCATTGATGCACTGAGAGAACTTCGTTTAGTCATGTTCCCAGGATACTTTGGAGAGCAGGACGCCACCAGAGGATTGCCAAAATATTTCGTAGGGGATCGTCTGTTGGCAATCTACAAAATGCTGGTGGAGCAGATTGCTTGTGCCTTTGCCTACAATGAGGAGGAGAAGATTCGTGCACAGTCCATGGAGGGCATGCCAGATGAGAGCAATCGTCAGCGTGCAGAGGAGATTTGCGGAGAGTTTTTTGAACAGCTGCCACGTATCCAGAAGCTTCTTCTCAAGGATGTGCAGGCAGGCTTTGACGGTGACCCGGCAGCCCAAAGTAAAGAGGAAATTATCTTTTCTTATCCGGGCCTCTTTGCCATCTTTGTATACCGCATCGCCCATGAGCTCTACATACGAAAGGTTCCATTTATTCCTCGTATCATGACAGAGTATGCCCACGGGAAAACGGGGATTGATATTCACTCTGGTGCTCAGATCGGGGAGAGCTTTTTCATCGACCATGGTACGGGTATCGTTATTGGCGAGACAACCATCATTGGTAACCACGTGAAGTTGTACCAGGGAGTGACACTGGGAGGTCTTTCCACTCGCGGCGGACAGGATTTGTCTGGTGTGAAACGTCATCCAACCATCGAGGACAACGTAACCATATATTCCAATGCTTCCATCCTGGGAGGCGATACCGTTATCGGAAAAAATTCTGTTATCGGTGGTAATACCTTTATTACCAGTTCTGTACCGGAGAATTCGAGAGTGAGTTTCCAGAGGTAGGGGAAGCGTAGATAATTGCAGGAGAGGAAATTATGTGGTGCTTTGTACAATATTTATTAGAACTTGTAAAGATTTATCTCTTCTTTTACAAGGGACTACATTTTAAATTACGTCAGGGGAAAATGGTATATGTAGCGGATTTACTTGCTTTGGTTGCTTTTTCATGTTTCTTGGAATGGGGACAGCAGTTGATGAACCCGCTTATACCGTATTTTGTATTTGTTATTGTGACTTCATGTGTTACATATAAAGAAAATTTATTGAAGATGACAGGAGTTTCAATTTGGATTTCACTTGCATTAGGGCTACTTGATGGAATGGCGGTTGTTATATTTAAAATTATATCGCAAATATTATCAATTAAGAGTGAAGTCTTTCTTGATATTGGCGCATCTTTGCTTACCATCGTACTTTTGCTGATTTCGATGGAATTCTTGGAACGCAGATACAATCGAGCATTAAAGCATGTTCCCATTGGATATTTTGTGTTTTTCACTTTTATGATTTTGTTTAACGAACTTTCACTAGCAATGGTTTGGGAGATTTTTCAAGAGAAGGAGATGCTCTCATACGTAGTTCTTGCTTTTCTCTTTGTTGGGATTTTTGTTCAGTTGCCAATGCTCCTCCTTTTGGTGGTGAATGGTCAGCTGAATAGAGAAAAGCAGAAAATGAATCAACGATTTTTGGTTGCGCAACAAAATCAATATCTGTATTTGCAAAAAAAAGAGGAAGAAACAAAGCGATTTAGACATGATATGAGAGATCATATGCATACAATTCGTGAGATGGCAAAAGAAAGAGAAGATGATAAAATAATTGAATACATGGATCGAGTATTTGGGAAATTAGATGGAACCGAACGACGCGTAACGATAGGAGATGGAGTCGCGGATGCAATTATAAATCAGTATGTAGAAATATTTGCGGAGCAAGAAGTTCCATTTTCGGTATACGGACATTTGCCTAACAAGGAAAGCATTCAGCCATATGATATATGTGTTATTTTTTCCAACATTCTTCAAAATGCTGTGGAGGCAGCAGTCAAATGCAAAAAAGAAGAGCGTGCGGTAACATTGCAGGTAAGGTATGATGAGGATTCTATCATAATTCGCCAAAAAAATACGATGATTGGAGAATTAGAAATCAGGGATGGAAAACTATTAACCACAAAGCAGGCGCAAGAAGGACACGGGTATGGTATGCAAAATATCGTAGAGAGCGTGAATCAGTACCAAGGAAAAGTTGAATATACCGCGGAGAAGGGGATGTTTCAAATCTATATTGTGCTGAAGCGATAGTAAGTTTTGTTATTCGCGCTGGGAGAGAACATTTCGCGCAGAAACTATTTTCTTTTCCCGTGATATGTGATATAGTTGCTGTATTCTCAAAAATGAAGAAGGTGCTTAATATGAAAATTGCAGTTGTAGACGATGAAGAAAAATGGCAAGATAAAGTTCAGGCGGAGATAGAAAAACAGTGTGAAGCTTTTGAAGTCGAGTGTTTCTGTTCCGGAGAGGCTTTTTTAAAAAAGAACGAAGAATATCAGATTGTGTTTATGGACATTGAAATGTCAGGAAAAGATGGTTTTTCTGTTTCGGAAGAATATCATCTTCAATATCCTAGAAGCTTGATAATCATATTGACAACTCACACGGAATTAAGTCGTAAAGGATACCGCGTACAAGCTTTTCGGTATATTGATAAGTTGTTCTTAGAAGAGATTCAAGAAGCACTTCTAAGTGCACAAATTGTGTTGAAACGTTTTCATCCAGTAAAGCTTCATGTGTTGAAGCAAGGTGAAGTGACTATGACGTGTGACGACATTTTGTATATTGAATCAGCAAACCATACCGTGCGTGTGCGAACAATGACCGATATTTATCAATGTGATGCGACGATTTCGGAGCTGAAAGAAAGATTAGGGGAATTTGGTTTCTTTCTATGTCATCGTTGTTTCTTGGTGAATCTTTCACATGTACAGGATTATGACAAAAAGCAAGTGTATTTTCGGAATGGTGAAAAAGTTGACGTAAGTCGTTCCCAATATAATGAGTTTGGAAAAGCATTTTTGAATTGGAAATTTAGTCTTGGGAATGGTTAAATGTATATTTTATATAATGTGTACGGCATCTCTCCAATATGAGGGGTGTCTTTTTCTTTGCTAAAAAAGGGAGGATTTTGTAAAAAGTGTGTTATTCGCGCCGAAAAAGTGCATTTCACGCCGAACCTATTTTCTTTCACATTTTTATGTGTTATATTGACCTTGTTCGAACAATAGAAATAGTACGTACGGAAAGAAATACGTATGTTATATAGTACAGACTTTATTGACTGGTTTTTACGTCTCATTGGTCGCAACTAAGCTGGTAAGTTAAGTGTGTAATCATGGGTGGGAAAAAAGTTAATACGACAGGTGCGGAGTAGAAAAAGATAGGTCGTGATAAGGAGGTATTTAAAATAATGAAAGCACGAAAGTTATTATCATTGCTGATAGTAGTAGCATTATTATTACAATGTTTTGTACCACAAAACCACATTGGTTACATTACAACAAAGGTAGCAGAAGATGTGGAGGAAGAAGTACAGGATGCAAAGCAGGTTTGTATTTGGTGGACAATATGAGGATGGGTTGACATATGTTCAAGAACTCAAATATAATTGTAAGGGATGGATATCAGATACGGATGAAGAGGGGCTTTTGGATGGCGAAGAATAGTGGCTGTAAAGAACACCTTGCTAAACGTGGAGGTGGTGATTTCAGTTTAGAAGATATGTATGCGGATACGGATTCATATAATATCTATATGCTGAGTTATCAAGAGCTAAGTACGCTGGAAAAAGCGTTCTCGAACTATTATGAATCTGGTTATAAGATTCGATTTATCCGTTTTACAAATTGTTGGTCAGAAAAGAGAATCCGAAGACGGGTTAGTGTTTTTACGAAAGAAAGCTTTTTGGGAGTTAAGCGATTTCCTTTGTTTACTGAAAATGAGGGTGAAGAGGATGAAATCGTTCACTATTACAATAAAGAACAGTCCAAGGCAGCAAGAGATTGTTTTGTAGATTACATTATGAACCAGATAAATAAGGAGAAGTGAGCAGATGAAGAAAGTACATCAATTTTTTGCAACTATTAAGAATCATAGGAAGAAAATAATGCTCGGTCTCTATTTGGTAGTGTTCGTTCTAATGGGAATTGATGTAATTGTATATCATTTTTGTGAACCACGAGCTATATATTTCCATGCATCACTGTTAGAAAAAATCCTAGGATTTAATTTTTCTAGATTTATCGGTACTTGGGCACTGGCGATTTTAGTGTTGCTGTTAATGCCGATTGTGGTATTCTTTACAAGGGAAAGGAATAAAATTTCTTTTTTCTTTTGGTATAGCCTTGGAAATTTCACTTTGCTTTGTATTGCGATGGTTTACTTTTGCGGAACAGTGAATCAAAATTCTTTGTTTTATAGCACTTATGCTTATGAAAGACACGAAGCCCCAAGCGGAAATTATGCTATCTGCTTTGAAAAAATTGGGATTCTTGGAGATTGTGGAGAAGACGAGGTTGGTGTTCCGATTGCTTATATCGAACTTCCAAACGAAACATTGCGACGTTTACCAAACTTTGCGAAAGGCGAAGCCAATGTGGAGAAAGTAATCTGGGAGGATACAGCGGTTCGAGTTATTTTAAAAATGACAGAGCAAGATGGTCGACAAATTGTAGAGTTTCCTTATGAGCAACTAGAGTCTTACTTTGAAAAGTAAAATAACATGATTATGAAAGTAGTTGGCAGTGCTAACATTGCTGCCAACTGTTTAGTGTTATTGCAGATAAAACAGCTAATGGAAATTGATATTATTACAAACACGTGAAATAGAAGCAGTCTTTATTGAAAGGAGACGAACTATGAAAAGAAAAACAAAGTGTCAACTTACAACAATACTCACTTTGGCATTGACCATCGGTCTTTGCCAACCAGCAGATTCGACATTTGCTGCAACAGGTAAATTAGATAAGAAGAAGCTGTCCATTACGGTTGGAAAAAGTGCAACAATTAGAGTGAAAGGTACACAGAAAAAAGCAAAATGGACGATAAAAACAGGAAAGAAATACATAGAACTAAAATCCAAAAAGAAAGCCAGTGTAAAGGTGAAAGGACTTCGCAAAGGAACAGCAAAAGTTCAATGCAAAGTAGGAAAGAAGAAGTTGATATGCAAGGTTAATGTGAAGTCAGCTGCCAAGAAAAAAGATACGAAGGCGCAGAAAAGTGCGGTTCCTACCAGTATACCAAGTGCGTCCGCAATGCCGACGATTGTACCAACGGTAACTCCGACAATGGAACCAACGCCAGTTCCAACGCATCCATTTGAAGCCTATGAGATGATTACATTGCAGACACCTGGGCCGGTGGCAGATTATGACCGTTTGAAAGTGGAAACGCTTATGTGCAAACAAAAAATCATGTCAGTTATTGGAAGTGACGGGAGATATGGAGAGCGTTTCTTCGAAACGGAGATTGAACGTGGGGATATTGAAAAAATTGTATTGAGCAATACCGCTAACGTTCCAGATAATGTATTGGGAACCATTGATGTTTCGGAAAAAGGGAATGGTAGTGTCATGGCGTGGTATGTTGACGAAGATGAGGATGGCTACTATGAGATGACAATCGGACAAGATGGTGGAGTAGTTGCAAATGAGAATTCGGCGTATTTGTTTTCATATATTGGGACACGGAACGGCCAAGAGGAGAATAAGGTTGTAATAGATGGATTGGAAAATCTGGATACAAGTCATGTGGTGGATATGAGTTATATGTTTACTAGGTGTGCATACACTATGACGATACTTGACTTCAAGGATGGCATGGATGTAAGTAATGTGACGAATGTGGAAGGAATGTTCTTTGACGCAGGAAATTGTTATGAGCTCCGATGTTATACAACAAATGAAACATTCCATAGATGGCTGGTTGAGAATGCAGAGACATCTCTTTGGCGAACGGTAGACCAAGGGTGCTGGTGGGAATACAAACCAGAAGGAATCGCATATATTATTAATGGTTCTCCAAGTGTGGTGACGCGTCCGGTGCATCCACCTACGGAAGATTGTCTTATGGAAGAACCGGTTGTTGTCTTGACGGAAACAGGGACGATAGAATATGGTGCAGAGGCATATATTGATGAACCAGTAAAGATGTATTTCTTTGGTTCGGATATTTTCCGAGAGGATATTGAGTTTGTGACCATTACAGATACGATAGCGATACCGGAAAATGCGCTAGGAAGCTTTGATGTTTCGGAGAAACAAAATGGAAGTGTTGTGGCTTGGTATACGGACAAGGACCACGATGGTGACTATGAAATGACCATCGGGCAAGATGGTGGTGTGATTCTCAACGCCAACTCATCCTATCTTTTCTATGGAATAGGAAAAAACGCGCCAACAGATCACCCAGAGGGAGAACTTTTTGCGGGATTGGATAAGTTGTATGCTAGAAATGGATGGATGTATACTAATTACATGTTTGCATGTTGTGGAGATCCATCGGGAAGTTTTAAAAAGTTAGATCTTAGTGTGTTTGCTGACAAAATTTTCACTCCGTTTCTAGCATATAAGATGTTCTGGAATTGTGGTAATCCAGAAACAATAAAATATTATATGAATAGTGATTTTTTGTATGGTGTTTTATTGGACGAATATGATATGTTTGGTGGATATGGTATTATGAATATGGAAAACATGATTGCAATCTATTAATCTGAATGGAAACGATGTAAAACACAAAGGCAGAAAGATATGAATGAGATTTAGCACAAGTATGCTTTCGCGAACAGGGATTGAGTTTATTACCATACCTATTAGCTTCACTAAAATGGGAAAAGAACATCTTTGGAAAGGCGGTCTCCCAGAATATGTGAAGATTGTTGCGAAGTAGTAGAGATAAGCAGTTGGCAGTGATGGATTTCCTGCCAACTGCTTTTTAGTATAGTTTGAATGCTTTGTTGCACGACGCTGCCAAGTAGACATAAAGCATCGTTTATGATATCATGATGAGTAAAAAGAGGGAATCTCATTGCAACAGATGTGATACTTTACTGCTGTAATCAATTTTTTGGAGCGGTTCTTGCAAATGTTGTGTAAAGTACGAAGGGAGATAATTATGATTTTGGATATGCTTGACATTTGGGGAGAGATGTTTGAAGGGTTGTTGGATACGATAGGGTCGTGCATTGCAGTTGTAATTATTTTTGTGGTATTTCTTGCCGCTCCCACGTTTTTGCTTATAAATAATTGGATTGCTTTTTGTCGAGCAATATGTCATGAGAAGCAGGGAAAATATCAAGTTCTGTGGGAATGGATTTCGGTCGGCTTAAGTATCGTATGCAGTTTTGTGGCAATGAGTGTTTTTACAAATATAACAGGAGAAGACTGGAACCAAGTTTTGGTTAACGAGCAAATGCACATACCGATCTGGCGGGGAAGTTTTCCTACTATGTTTGTATTGATTTTTATCGCAATGTGTGGGTACTTGATATTATCTACCATAAAGATATCCAGACTTTCACCAATTGTTATCGTTTCTTCCATCGCGGCGATGTATATCGGTGTGATTCTATGTGTGGTATGGATGTTACAGGTGCTTTTTGTAAGAGGAGCTGGGGCTACATGGCTTCTTTGCATAGCACCAGGCAATTGTATAATGATTGCTTGGAAAACGATTTTGGTAAAAATGCACGAGTGGAAAGAAGAGCAAAAAGAACGAGAATATAGTGGGAAATGGATTGCGAAGCTAAATCAATGGTTGACAAATGCGGACCGATGGCCTGTAGTTGCACTTATATTTATGGTTCCTTTGGTGGGAATCGTCATCGCTATCTTAACTTTGTTTGGACAAGAGCCGGATACAGTTATTAAAGCATGGACAGAAACCAGCGATTGGGGGTTATCACAGAAAATTGCACCACAAAATATCCATGTGGATGAGCATTATCTGTGTACCGTGGCAGCAGGAGGACATCGAAGCGTTGTAAAACCCATCCGCCGTGGAGTACGGCATGGTCATGAAGTTATTGTAAACAGACAGCTGTGCGTTGCCAATGCCTTTGAAGAGATTTTGTCAGAACGGACACCGCGATTGCATAAGAGAATCCGTGGTGCCTATGATAAATACGGATTTCCTGTGGCGAGGTTGATTCGCTCACGATACATAGCGGATTTGATTTACATACTAATGAAACCGTTGGAGTGGTTTTTCTTGCTTGTTATTTATACATGTGATGTGAAGCCAGAAAATCGAATTGCAGTGCAGTATATGCCAAAGAGATAAGGAGAGGACTATTTCAGCAACTTCTCATAAATCAACCCAACGACAAACCATAGAGGGGCATAATCCAATCGGATGAGCCCCTTTATATTATGTTTTGATTTGCTATAGTCCCAAGGGCAGCAGTGGTTCTTTTTCAGCAGACGCCCGGTTCCGTATTCCGTAACGAAAATACAGGTCATATACACCACACCTCGAAGAATGGTCGGGGTGTTTTTTAATGCGGTGGATAGTGGTTTGATAAAGGATGCCATGCCGTAGATGGGAAACATCCACATGGAAGTCTGACAAGTGAATTGCTTGTTTTCATGAGAAAGAATGGAGTGCAAACCGGTCCAGAGACATTCGAATCCCCAGCCGTATACACCACATTTGATAAAGTTTTTTGCAGAGTTTTGTAAGTTCATAGTTAGTCAGCCTCCAAGTTGCGCATATTTACTTTTAGTTTTGACAGGAATTAAAAAAATATGTGAATGAAGTGTAAAGTATTTTGGAAAGACTTGTTTTCTTTTTCGTTTTTCGCTATACTAGGGATAGAGTTTTTACTTATGAATACAAGGAGGAAATCATGGCAGAGATCAGACCATTTGGCTGTGTGCGTCCGGCAGTAGAGTTGGCGGATCGCGTGGCAGCATTACCATACGATGTTTATAACAGACAGGAAGCAAAGGAAGAGGTTGCGAGAGAGCCACTTTCTTTTTTGAAGATTGACCGAGCAGAGACAAGTTTTGATGATAGCGTAGATACATATGCACCGGAAGTTTATCAGAAGGCAAAGGAACTTTTGGAGAAAGATATTGCCGATGGCGTGTATGTCACAGATACCGACAAGGTATATTATATCTATCAGCTTGTGATGGACGGACGTTCCCAGACGGGATTGGTAGCATGTTCATCGGTAGATGATTATGCCAATAATGTTATTAAGAAGCATGAAAATACAAGAGCAGACAAGGAAGTGGATCGTATCACTCATGTAGATACTTGTTCGGCACAGACGGGACCGATTTTCCTTGCATACCGTTCGAAGGAAGAAATCAATGCAGTGGTAAACAAATATTTGCAGACCGAGGCGTTGTATGATTTTACCGCGGTGGATGGTATCGCACATCGTGTATGGAAAATCAGTGATTCGGCAGATGTGGATACGATTTATCAGGCGTTTAAGACCATTGACCGCATTTATATCGCAGATGGACATCATCGTGCCGCTTCTGCAGTGAAGGTTGGATTGAAACGTCGTCAGGAGAATCCGGGATATACGGGAGAAGAGGAATTTAACTATTTCCTTTCGGTATTGTTCCCACACGATGAGTTGATGATTATGGATTATAACCGTACCGTAAAAGATTTGAACGGTCTCACAACAGAGCAGTTCATGGAGAAAGTAAAAGAGTGCTTCGAGGTGGAAGAGGCAGATGCGCCAGTTGCACCAGAGAAGAAAGGAACCTTCGGTATGTACCTGGAGGGCAAATGGTATCACATGACAGCGAAGGCTGCCCTTTTTGAAGGCAAAGACGCTGTTGGAAGCTTGGATGTGTCTGTGCTTCAGGATAATTTGCTGGGCCCTGTGCTTGGCATCGGTGATCCAAGAACCGACAGTCGCATTGACTTTGTTGGTGGAATCCGTGGCTTGAAGGAGTTGGAGAGACGAGCAAATGGTGATATGTGTGTTTCTTTCTCCATGTATCCAACCTCAATTACAGAGCTTTTTGATGTGGCAGACAATGATCTTTTGATGCCACCAAAATCCACATGGTTTGAACCAAAACTTAGAAGTGGGTTATTTATTCATCAGATTTAATACGATACAATTTTGGAGGATAAAGGAAAGAGATGGATCGATTTTTTAATTCCGACAACGCGGTGATGCGTGTTTTGTCGAAGATATTTGATATTGGTTGGTTGAGTATTTTGTATGTTGTGTTCTGTACCCCGATTGTGACTGTGGGGGCAGCAACCACATCATTGTATTATGTGAGTGCAAAAGTATTGCGTCGTGACCGAAGTTATGTGTGGACAGAGTTTTGGAGAAGTTTTAAGCAAAACTTCATACCTGCTACCATTATGTGGGTAATTATCGCAATTATTTATGGTCTTCTGTACTTCAATCTTAACATGATTGGTGTTTCCGAACAGGAATCACAGTATGGTGGATATCTGGCAGGTGCCTACATTGCGCTCGCTATTTTAGTATTGTGTGTTGTATCTTATGTATTTTGTGTGCTGTCCCGTTTTGATATGAAGGTAAGCAAGATTTTCCGTTTTTCTTTGTATCTGGCGTTTCGTCATTTTGCACATACGGCATTGTTATTAGTGATTTTGGCAGCATCCTTTGCAATTACTTACTTTGGATTTGTAAAAGGGATTCCTATTGTATTGTTGCTTGTACCAGGAGCAGCATCATTTCTGTATACATTTCCAATGGAGCATTTGATGAAAAAATACATGCCGAAAACAGAACCAAAGTATACCGAAGATGGGGAAGAAATTGTGGAGTGGTACAACGAGTAAGTGAGCCGGGCGGAGGAAAAGTCAAGGTGTCAATCGTGGGTCACCTTGGCTTTTTGTACATTTGGTGAGCCCTTACTTCAGCGAAAAAATGATAAAAGGATTATTATAAGGAATGGAGAGGATAGTATGAAATTGAAAATCGAGGATTACATGGAGTGGCCACAGATTGAAGATCTAGAGTACGCAGAATGCCGTGCCCCACAGGAAGTGTTAGGACCGCTGGCAGTGGACGGAGATGTCTTGGTTCGTTGCTATTTTCCGGAGGCAGAAGCAGTTTCTGTAAAAGTAAAAGGAAAACGTCGTGGGATAAAAATGACTGCCATGGATGAAGAGGGATATTTTGCAGCGTTTCTTGGATGCAAGAAAATTCCAGAATACACATATTGTGTAGAGTATGCGGATCGCAAAGAGGACATTTGCGATGCCTATGCATTGGATGATTTTGTGGATGCCATGGATGAGTCCATGTTTGAGGCAGGAAACCATGATACGATATATGAAAAGTTGGGAGCTCATGTGGGGAGTGCTTGTGGATTTAAGGGAACCTACTTTGCCGTATGGGCGCCAAATGCTGTTTCGGTCAGCGTAGTGGGAGATTTCAATGCTTGGGATGGAAGAAAGAATCCGATGAAACGTCTGGAAACGGGGATTTTTGAATTGTTTGTACCAGGAGTGCAGGAAGGTGACTTGTATAAGTATCAGATACATGGATATGACGGAAACATCGTGTTGAAATCCGATCCATATGGATATACCTATGAAAAACGTCCGGCAAATGCCAGCATTGTATGGGGATTGGGCGAGTACAAGTGGAACGATGCCAAATGGCTGGAAGAACGTAAGAAGAAAGAGATAAATACAGAACCGATGATTGTTTATGAATTGCAACTAGGTTCTTTTATGAAACCAGAGCCAAAAGAAGGTGAGTCATTAAACGAGAGTTTTTACAATTACCGTGAGCTTGCCACATTGGTTAGTGACTATTGTACAGACATGGGGTATACCCATGTAGAGCTGATGCCGATTATGCGACATCCTTATGATGCTTCCTGGGGATATCAGGTAACGGGGTATTATGCGCCAACTTCTCGTTATGGTACACCAGAAGATTTTATGTATTTTGTGGATGTTCTTCATCAAAATGGAATTGGTGTGATTCTTGACTGGGTGCCTGCGCATTTCCCAAGAGATGAGCATGGATTGGCATGTTTTGATGGAACGTGTTTATACGAACATTTAGATAAACGCCAAGGCGAACATCCGCACTGGGGAACATTGATTTACAATTATGGACGCCCACAGGTGGCGAATTTCCTCATCGCCAATGCGCTGTTCTGGTTGGAGCAGTACCATGTGGATGGTCTTCGTCTGGATGCGGTTGCCTCTATGCTTTATCTGGATTATGGCAAGCAAGACGGCGAATGGGTAGCCAATATGTACGGTGGCAATGAAAATCTGGATGCTATGGAATTTTTGAAGCAGCTGAATAAAAAAATAAAATCAAGAAAAGATGGGACAATAACCATAGCAGAAGAATCCACTGCATGGCCGATGGTAACAGGGGATGTGGAAGATGGTGGACTTGGCTTCGATCTGAAGTGGAATATGGGCTGGATGAATGACTATCTGGAATACATTCGCACGGACCCATTGTTCCGAAAAGGTCGTCATGGCATGCTGACCTTTAGTATGGTGTACCAGTATTCGGAGAATTTTATGCTTGTCTTTTCTCATGACGAAGTGGTGCATGGAAAAGGTTCTATGTTTGGAAAAATGCCAGGAACGCCAGATGAAAAATTGGCAAATCTGCGTTTGACCTATGGTTACATGGCGGCACATCCAGGAAAAAATCTTATATTTATGGGACAGGATTTTGCACAAGAGCGAGAGTGGAGCGAAGAACGTTCCTTGGATTGGAGATTGCTGGATGACCTTCAGGCAGCAGCAAGTAAGACGGGAGAGATTATTAATATCAAGTCTCCACATGCCTTAGTGAAAGATTACGTGAAAGGGTTATGGGCATTTTATAAAGAGCATCCGGCTATGTATGCCAGTGATGACAAGGCTGAGGGATTCCAGTGGATCAGCATGCTGGATGCGGATCACAGTGTCATTGCCTTTTTGCGAAAACACGAAGAAGAAACATTGCTTGTGGTATGCAATTTCACGCCGGTAGTCTATGAAGAATTCCAGCTTGGTGTACCATTTGCAGGCAAATTTAAGGAAATATTTAATAGCGATGACATTGCTTTCGGTGGAAAAGGGAATGGCAATCCACGGTTAAAGCAATCCCAAAAGGAAAAACAGGACGGTATGGAACATTCGATCAAAATCACATTGGCGCCGTCCGCAATTCAGATTTTCCAGTGTACCGAGACGAAAAGCACAGGAAAATCAAGTAAGAAAGGAGCTAATAATGAAAGCAGTAAACGGGTACCACGTACTGGTAAATCAGGAACTAAAGGAGCTTGATGCAAGGGGATATCTTCTAGAGCACGAAAAAACAAAAGCAAAGATTGTAGCAATTGAATGCGACGATGACAATAAAGTGTTTTCAATCGGATTCCGCACGCCACCAAAAGATTCCACGGGTGTGGCTCACATCGTGGAGCATACAGTATTGTGTGGTTCCAAAGAATTCCCGGTAAAAGATCCCTTTATCGAGCTGGCAAAGGGTTCGTTGAATACGTTTTTGAACGCCATGACATATCCGGATAAGACGGTATATCCAGTGGCAAGTTGCAACGAGAAGGATTTCCAGAACCTGATGCATGTATATCTGGATGCTGTTTTCTATCCAAATATTTATCAAGAAGAAAAGATATTTAAGCAGGAGGGCTGGCATTATGAGTTGACAGAGACAGAGGGCCCCCTTACCTATAATGGTGTAGTATTTAATGAAATGAAGGGCGTGTTCTCTTCGCCAGAACAGCTCTTGGACCGTAAGATTCAGCAGTCCTTGTTCCCAGATACACCATATGGATTTGAGTCTGGTGGAGATCCGGTGGATATTCCTGACTTGACTTATGAGGATTATCTGGACTTTCATTCTACCTATTATCATCCGTCCAATAGCTATATTTATCTGTATGGCGATATGGATTTGGAAAAAAAATTGGCATGGATTGATGAAAAATATCTGAGTCAGTTTGAATATCTGGAGATGAATTCAGAGATTCAGAAACAGAAACCGTTTGAAACGCCAGAAGATGTTTTGGCGTATTATTCATTGGCAGAGGGTGAAGAAGAGGAAGGAAAGACATATCTGAGTTACAATGCGGTGACAGGAAATTCCTTGGACCGAGAGTTGTACATTGCCTTTCAGGTGCTGAATTATGTTTTGGTGCAGGGAATCGGCGCGCCGGTAAAACAAGCGCTTATGGATGCAGGTATCGGAAGCGAGATTAGCAGTTTCTTTGAAGAGAGTATCTGTCAGCCAGTGTTTTCTATTATTGCAAAAAATACAACAACAGACCAGAAAGATAAATTTGTTTCCATCGTTCGAGAAGAGTTGGAGAAGATAGTAAAAGAAGGTATCAATCAGGATTCGTTGAATGCGGGGCTGAATGCGTTGGAATTCCGCTATCGTGAGGCAGACTTTGGTTCATATCCAAAGGGACTGATGTACGGTCTTCAGATTTTTGACAGCTGGTTGTATGACAAAGATTGTCCATTTATTCATCTTCAGTTCAATGAGACCTTCGAGAAGTTGAGAGAAAAGATGAAAGAAGGATATTTTGAATCCCTCATTCAGACGTATTTGTTGGATAATACCCATCGTTCCATCGTGACAGTGGAGCCAAAGATTGGTTTGACTGCACAGTTGGATGAGCAGGAAGCGGCTCGTCTTGCCAAGCATTTGGACACTCTTTCCATGGAGGAAAGACAGGTGCTGGTACAAGAGACAAAAGAGTTGAAACAGTATCAGGAGGAGCCGACACCGAAGGAGCTTTTGGAGAAGATTCCGCTTCTTTCCCGCGAGGATATCGGTAAGAAAGCACAAGGTTTTTCCAATATTGAAAAACAGGTAAAGGGCAGTAAAGTAATTCATCACAACTATTTTACAAATGGAATTAATTATATTAGCATGATGTTTGACATTAAGCCATTGTTGAAGGATTACGCGCCATATATCAGTTTGCTCAGTTCGGTCATTGGAAGTGTGGATACGGATGCTCACGACAAACTGGCATTTTCCAATGAGATTCTTCAAAATGCGGGAGATATGTCATTTAATACAAAGACACTGCAGAATCGAAATAAACGTGGCGAGTATGTTGCGTATTTTACAGTGGGGACAAAAGTCTTTACCGATAAGACAGAGAAAGTCTATGAACTTATTTACGAAGCGATTTCCAGCTCCCATTTGGAGGATGAAAAACGCTTAAAAGAAATCATCGGTGAGCAGAAGTCTTCCATGATGATGCGTTTGATCTCTGCGGGACACGCCACAGCGGTTGGGCGAGCCATGGCTTATATTTCAGAAACAGCAAAGTATGATGAGCAGTTTATGGGGATTTCGTACTACCGTTTCTTGAAATGGTTAGAGGAGAATTTTGAAGAACAAAAAGAAATGCTCATTGGTACATTAAAGCATTTGATTTCTCTAATTTTTACAAAGGAAAATCTTGTTACAAGCATTACGTGTGTCGAAGAAGATTATCCGAAGTTTGAAAACGTGCTTGGTGGCTTTGTGGAGAAACTTGACAACATGGAGCGACAGAACACGGAGATGATGCCGACGGATTCGCTGGCAGATGAATGCAAGGAAAATGAAGGATTCAAGACCGCCGGACAGATTCAGTATGTGGCTCGTGTGGGTAACTTCTTTGAGAAAGGGGTTCCATACAGCGGTGCGTACCATGTGGTAAAATCCATTCTCAGTTATGAATATCTCTGGAATGAAGTGCGTGTCAAAGGTGGTGCCTACGGTGTCATGTGTTCATTTTCAAATACAGGAGAAGGATATTTTGTATCCTACCGTGATCCAAAACTGTCGGAGACCAATGACGTATACAAAGGTGTGCCAGAACATTTGCGCAACTTTGAAGCAGATGAGCGGGAGATGACCAAGTATATTATTGGAACCATTAGCAACATTGACACACCATTAACGCCAAGAGCAAAGGGAGCACGTTCCATGGCGGCGTATCTGACAGAGGTGACAGAGGCGCAGGTACAAAAAGATCGTGATCAGATTCTTGCAGCAACCCAGGAAGATATTCGTCAGGCAGCAGAGATGATAGAGGCGATTTTGGATGCAGGCAAAATCTGTGTTCTTGGAAACGAAGAGAAGGTAAAAGAAAATAGTAGTTTATTTGATGTGATTGACACAATCTAATCAAAAGTGAGGATAAGGAATGGAAAATTTACAAAATGAGGATGTGTTTCGTTCAGGGTTTGTCTCTTTGGTGGGACGCCCAAATGTAGGTAAGTCTACATTGATGAATCGCATCATTGGACAGAAAATTGCAATTACCAGTAACAAACCACAGACCACGAGAAATCGAATTCAGACCATTTACCATGATGAGCGTGGGCAAATTGTATTTCTGGATACGCCGGGTATTCATAAGGCAAAAAATAAGCTGGGCGAATACATGGTAGGTGTGGCAGAAAGAACCTTCGAAGAGGTGGATGTGGTGCTTTGGCTAGTGGAAGCCACCACCTTTATCGGAAAGGGCGAGCAGCATATTGCGGAGCAGCTTAAGAAAGCGCGTATCCCAGTGATTCTTGTTATGAATAAAATTGATACGGTAAAGAAGGATGAACTTCTGGCTTGTATTGATGCTTATCAAAAGATTATGGAATTTAGCGAGATTGTACCCGTTTCCGCGCGGACTGGTGAGAGTGTAGATCACCTGGTGGATGTCATGTTTGAGTATCTTCCAGAGGGACCACAGTTTTATGACGACGAGACTGTCACCGATCAGCCGGAGCGTCAGATTGTGGCAGAGCTGATTCGAGAGAAAGCGCTCCGTCTGTTGTCCGATGAGATTCCACATGGAATCGCAGTGGCAGTGGATCAGATGAAACTGCGTCGTAACAACAAAAATTTGTATGACATCGATGCGACAATCATTTGTGAGCGAGATTCACACAAGGGAATTATCATTGGAAAACAGGGGCAGATGCTGAAGAAAATCGGAAGCAAAGCTCGCGTGGAGATTGAGGATTTCCTTCAGAAAAAGGTTAACTTGAAGCTTTGGGTGAAGGTAAAGAAAGACTGGCGTGACAGTGATTTTCTCTTGAAGAATTTTGGTTACAATAAAAAGCAGGATCTGTAATCTGCCAGAATGTTCTAGTATATCCCGTTCCCTTTGTGGAGAACCTAGTAGTATCAAAAACAACGATGTGTCAGAGCACGTTGAAGAACTACGGAGGAGACGAAGATGCAGAGTGATTACTGGGATGACTTTTATCGAACAGGAAAGATATCAGATTACTTGAAGTATGTAGATTCTGCAAGGAATACAGCAGATGGAGTGGGAGGAAACAAAGCGAAGGACCGGTGGTCCGATCAGATGGAGTCGGTGAATCATGCAGGAAAAAGTGACGGGAATGGTGCTTTCGGGCGCACCAGTTGGTGAATATGATAAGCGTCTTGTCATTCTTACGAAAGAGCGGGGGAAAATCTCCGCATTCGCAAGAGGAGCAAGGCGCCCCAAAAGCTCGTTGATGGCAGCAAGTGAGCCATTTACCTTTGGTGAATTTACGGTATATCGAGGAAGAGATTCCTATACTATTTCCTCTGTGGAAGTGATGAATTATTTTCCAGAACTTCGAGAGGAATTGGAAGATATCTATATGGGAATGTATTTCTGCGAAGTGGCAGATTATTTTACCAGAGAAAATCTTGATAGCCGCGATGTACTGAAGTTGTTGTATCAATCGTTGCGTGCTTTGAAGGTGCCATCCTTGAACCGGAAACTTGTCCGGGCTATTTTTGAATTTAAGATCATTGCATTGAACGGGGAAGCTCCCCGTTTGTTTGCTTGCGCTGGCTGTGAAAAAAAGGAAGAGTTGTTCTATTTTCATAAGCAGGCGGCTTGTATTTTGTGCGAAGATTGTTATCAGAAACCACCTTATGCTGGCAAAGGTACCCTTCGCATTATGGGAACTACTACATATATTTTGCAACGGATATTGGCCACCAGTGTGGAAAAATTATACACATTCACGGTGAAGGACACGGTGCAAAACGAGTTGGAAACCGTGGTGGGACAGTATTTTGCGTCGAAGGCGAATAAAGAATTTCCTTCTTCGACATTTCTTTCACAGATTGACAATTCCTTCATAAAATAAGGTATATCCTAATAGCAGGGAGCCGGGAATGAGTCATTATTTATCTTTTCGTCATATTTCATATTCATATCACACCATATCGGGAGAAACCTGCGCAATCCAAGACTTGAACTTTGAGGTGGAAGAAGGGGAGTTTGTGGCTATAGTAGGTCCCAGTGGTTGTGGGAAATCCACATTACTTTCGATTATAGCAGGATTAATCCAGCCGGATTCCGGCACAGTACACATTCAAAATAAAGAGCTAACACAATCGGATATTAACATTGGCTATATGTTGCAACGAGATCATTTGTTGGATTGGAAAAATACCATACAGAATGCTGCGCTGGGATTGGCAATCCAAGGGAAAATCAATGATTCAGAGAAAATTTTGCGATTGAATCATTTGTTGGAATCCTATGGTTTGGTTTCTTTTGAAAGAGCGAAGCCATCGGAACTCTCAGGAGGAATGCGTCAGCGTGTGGCGTTGATTCGAACACTACTAATGGAACCAGATCTTCTTCTCTTGGATGAACCATTTTCCGCTCTGGATTACCAGACACGTTTGGAAGTGTCGGATGATATTGGCAAGATTCTTAAGAGGGAAAAGAAAACGGCGATTTTGATTACGCATGATATCTCAGAAGCAATTAGCATGGGGGATCGTGTTATCGTTCTTACTGGTCGTCCGGCGACGGTTCGGAAAAATATTCCCATCAAGTTGACTTATGAGGGAGAAATTACGCCCTTTAAAGCAAGAAGTACGCCCGAGTTTCAAACTTATTTTAATGAAATATGGGAGGCGTTGAATGGTGGAAACGAAGTGTTCAATTCGCGAGCTTAAGCGGAGGCGAAACGGGGAGACATCCCTTCGGCAAAAGGAATTTTTGCAAGGGTGCATACGCGAAATGCGAAAGGTTCGCGTGTTGCAGATTGGTATTTTTTTCGCGTTTGTTTTGTTGTGGGAAGGGGCGACTCGGATTGGTTTTATTGACCCCTTTATTTTCAGCAGTCCGTTGCGGATGGCTATGTGCTTTTTGGAACTTTCTGAAAATGGGAGTATCTACTACCACATCGGTGTCACGCTTTTGGAAACCTTTCTCAGTTTTTTTCTTATTATGATTTTGGGAATAACCGTTGCCATTCTCCTTTGGTGGAATGGGACTGTGGCAAAGGTATGTGAACCGTATCTTGTGGTACTAAATAGTCTTCCCAAAACAGCGCTTGCTCCAGTGTTTATTGTGTGGCTTGGCAATAATATGAAAACCATTATCGTGGCGGCGGTATCGGTGGCGGTATTTGGTAGTATCATTACGTTGTATACCGCGTTTTGTTCGGTAGAGGAGGAAAAGGTGAAATTGGTACGAACATTGGGTGGTGGTCGGATGGATGTTTTGAAAATCATTGTTTTGCCCGGAAATGCCCATACCATTGTCAGCAATATGAAGGTAAATATCGGGCTTTCTTTGGTAGGAGTCATCATCGGTGAGTTTCTCGCTGCCAATGCTGGTTTGGGGTACTTGATTGTGTATGGAAGCCAGGTGTTTAAGCTGGACTATGTGATGTTGAGTATTGTGATTTTATGTGTGGTGGCAACGGGGCTTTATAAAGGGCTTGAGATGCTGGAAAAAAGGTTCGGATAAGGCATAATAAAATTGAAAAAAGACTTTCCTAACCAACGTAAATAGTGTATACTATAGATACGAGAGAATATGGGGTGCCCCATGCGAAACGGAGGGAAAAAGCATGAAGAAGATTTTGTTTGTTGCGTCTGAATGTGTGCCGTTCATTAAGACGGGTGGTTTGGCAGATGTTGTTGGGTCTTTGCCAAAGTATTTTGATAAAGACAAGTATGATGTTCGTGTAATGATTCCGAAGTATATGGCAATACCGGAAGAGTATAAGGAAAAGATGGAGTATATCACTCATTTTTACCTTGAGCTGGCATGGCGTAAGCAGTACGTAGGGATATTCCAGATGGAATATCAGGGGGTTAACTTTTATTTTTTAGACAATGAATTTTACTTTAGCGGCAATAAACCGTATGGGGAAATTTATCAGGATATCGAGAAGTTTGCATTTTTTAGTAAGGCGGCGCTATCAGCATTGCCACTCATTGACTTCCGTCCAGATATCATTCATTGTCATGACTGGCAGACTGGTTTGATTCCAGTGTATCTGAAAGATTCTTTCCAGCAGGGAGAATTTTTCCGTGGCATCAAGTCTATTATGACGATTCACAACCTAAAATTTCAGGGTGTGTGGGATAAGAAAACAGTAATGGATACAGCTGGATTGGATGCGTACTATTTCACGCCGGATAAGCTAGAAGCCTATGGGGATGCGAATTACTTAAAGGGTGGTCTTGTATATGCGGACCAGATTACAACGGTTAGTGATACGTATGCGGAGGAAATCAAGACGCCATTTTACGGCGAAAAATTGGATGGTTTGATCAATGCCAAGGCGGGTTGCCTGACGGGTATTGTAAATGGTTTGGATTATGATGAATACAATCCTTCTACCGATCCGATGATTGCTGCGAATTATGATGCGAGGACATTCCGCAAGGAGAAGATTAAGAACAAGCGAGCATTGCAGAAAGAACTTGGTCTCGCTCAGGATGATAAGAAGTTTATGATCGGTATCGTATCTCGTCTGACAGATCAAAAAGGGCTAGATCTGATCGATTATGTTATCGAGGAAATTTGTGCAGAGGATACGCAGTTGGTTGTTCTTGGAACAGGAGATGAAAAGTATGAGCATCTGTTCCGTCACTTTGCTTGGAAATACCCAGAGCGTGTGTCCGCAAGTATTTTCTATTCCAATGAGCGTTCCCATAAGATTTATGCGTCATGTGATGCGTTCTTGATGCCATCGCTCTTTGAGCCTTGTGGACTTAGTCAGTTGATGAGTCTTCGTTATGGTACGGTGCCAATTGTACGTGAAACAGGTGGTTTGAAGGATACCGTAGAACCATACAATGAGTATGAAAATCGCGGAACGGGATTCTCCTTCGCAAACTATAACGCACATGAGATGCTAAATACCATTCGCTATGCAAAACACGTTTATTACAATAAAAAACGCGATTGGAACAAGATTATTGATCGTGGTATGGCGATGGATTATTCTTGGGCGAATTCAGCGAAGAAATACGAAGATCTGTATGATCGGATGTAATCTTTGTCAGATGAAATAACATATTAATAGAATTTAAGAAAAAACAGTTTTTATATTCACACTGGAAACGTATTTGCACTCGGCGGATTCATAAGGTTTCTTTGTGAATGTAAAGACTGTTTTTTCGATATCATCCATTAATATGCATGACTATTTGAAAAGAGTACATCTGATTTTTGGAGAGAGTATGTCTCGGGAGATGTGGGATGCCAAGTTAGAAAAATGAAAAAAAACCAGATTCCCTCTTGAAATTTCCTAACAAATTCGGTAGAATAGGATTCAAAGAGTTTGTAAAAGTTTTAACAAACATATTTAAAGTATATTTTTAGGAGGAAACGACAAATGGCAGTAAAAGTAGCGATTAACGGATTTGGACGTATCGGACGTCTTGCATTCAGACAGATGTTTGGAGCAGAAGGATATGAAGTAGTAGCAATCAACGACTTGACAAGCCCTAAGATGCTTGCTCACTTGTTGAAATATGATTCAGCACAGGGTAAATATGCTCTCGCTGATAAAGTTTCTGCAACAGATGATTCTATCGTTGTTGATGGAAAAGAAATCAAAATCTACGCAGAGGCAGACGCTTCTAAACTTCCTTGGGGAGACCTTAAAGTAGACGTAGTACTTGAGTGTACAGGATTCTATACATCCAAAGATAAAGCATCTGCTCATATCACAGCAGGAGCTCGTAAGGTAGTTATCTCTGCACCAGCAGGAAACGACCTTCCTACTATCGTATATAACGTAAACCACGATACATTGAAAGCAGAGGATACAGTAATTTCTGCTGCTTCTTGTACAACAAACTGTCTTGCACCTATGGCTAAGGCATTGAATGAGCTTGCACCAATCAAATCTGGTATCATGAGCACAATTCACTCCTACACAGGTGATCAGATGACACTTGATGGTCCTCAGAGAAAGGGTGACCTTAGAAGATCTCGTGCAGCTGCAGTAAACATTGTACCTAACAGCACAGGTGCTGCAAAAGCAATCGGTCTTGTTATTCCTGAGTTGAATGGTAAATTGATCGGTTCCGCTCAGCGTGTACCATGTCCTACAGGTTCTACTACAATCCTTGTAGCAGTAGTTGAAGGAAAAGTTACTGTTGATGAGATCAACGCAGCTATGAAAGCAGCTGAGACAGAGTCTTATGCATACAATGAGGATGAGATCGTTTCTTCCGATATCATCGGTGCAACAGCTGGTTCTATCTTCGATGCAACTCAGACAATGGTATCTCCTATGGATGATGGAAATACTCAGGTTCAGGTTGTTTCTTGGTATGACAATGAAAACTCTTACACAAGCCAGATGGTAAGAACAATCAAGTACTTCAGTGAGCTTGCATAAGTTTTTCTAACCAGATAAAATTTGAAACCCAAAGGGGTCCGGTCTGAAAGGCCCGGACTCCTTTTTTGATAAGAATACGAGTTTTACATAGACTCGTTAAGTGTCAGACAGAAAAGAGACACTTAAGAAAGGAGATTAAAATATGTTAAACAAAAAATCCGTTGATGATATTAATGTAAAAGGCCAGAGAGTATTGGTTCGTTGTGACTTCAACGTACCTTTGCAGGATGGAAAAATTACAGACGAAAACCGTCTTGTAGCAGCACTTCCAACAATTAAGAAGTTGATTGCAGATGGTGGAAAAGTAATTCTTTGTTCCCACCTTGGTAAGCCAAAAGGAGAGCCAAAGCCAGAGCTTTCTCTTGCTCCAGTAGCAGTTCGTCTTTCTGAGCTTCTTGGACAGGAAGTGAAATTTGCAGCAGACGCCAACGTTGTTGGTGACAATGCAAAAGCTGCAGTAGCAGCAATGAACGATGGTGATGTAGTGCTTATCGAGAATACACGTTATCGTGCAGAAGAGACTAAGAACGAGGAAGCATTCTCAAAAGACCTTGCTTCTCTTTGTGATGTATTTGTAAACGATGCATTTGGTACTGCTCATCGTGCACACTGCTCTAATGTAGGTGTTACAAATTATGTAGATACAGCAGTTGTTGGATACTTGATGCAGAAAGAGATCGATTTCCTTGGAAACGCAGTAAATAATCCAGAGAGACCATTTGTTGCAATTCTTGGTGGAGCAAAAGTTTCCTCTAAGATTCCAGTTATCGAAAACCTTCTTGATAAAGTAGATACACTTATCATCGGTGGTGGTATGGCATACACATTTATGGCTGCCAATGGAGAAGAGATCGGTAAATCTCTCCTTGAGGAAGATTACAAGCAGTATGCACTTGATATGCAGAAAAAAGCAGAGGAAAAAGGCGTTAAATTGTTGATTCCAATTGACACAATTGCGGCAGATGCATTCTCTAACGATGCCAATACTGCTCTTTGTGGAGCAGAAGGAATTCCAGCAGATATGCAGGGTCTTGATATCGGACCAGAGACATCAAAGCTTTTCGCAGATGCTGTAGCAGGTGCTAAGACTGTTGTATGGAACGGACCTATGGGATGTTTCGAGATGCCAAACTTTGCTACCGGTACAATCGCAGTAGCAGAAGCTATGGCTAAATTGGAAGGTGCTACAACAATCATCGGTGGTGGTGATAGTGCAGCAGCAGTAAACCAGCTTGGATTTGGTGACAAGATGACACACATCTCTACAGGTGGTGGAGCTTCTCTTGAATTATTGGAAGGAAAAGAGCTTCCAGGTGTAGCTGCCGCAAACGATCGCTAAGGCAACGAGCCCTTCAAAGATATGCAAACACACAATATTGTGCTCGCACAAAATGTTGTGTGTTTGTATATCTTTAGCGGGCGACTGCCCGCGTGCAGATTGACGCGAAGCGGCAAGATGCTGGAGGGAAATGCGGGCGACTGCCCGCGTAAATCGCATATGCAAACACACGGCATGCTGCTTAGGCAAAATGCCGTGTGTATATTATTATCGATTTGATCAAGGAGGAAGACTTCTATATGCAAAAGAATCATCGAAAAGAATCGGCTACGGTTGTATTGGTGATTGGTGTAGCAATACTTGTTTTTGCGCTGTTCCTTAGTGGGATATTTGGAATTGTTGGGGTAGTGATGAAGCGTTTGGTCACTTCAACAGAAAGGGAATTGGCAGAATTTCAAAAACAAGGAGCGAAAGAGACAAATGGTGTTGTATTGGGAACAATTCATTTGTCTGATGATGACGAAGCGACGCGTATTAAATATTATGTTTCGGAGGAAGATACGTGGTATGAATGCCAATATCCGCTGGTAAGTAGTGATTATTTAGAAGGGACAGAAATTGTTATCTATTATAATCCGGAGGATCCGACAGACATAAGATTTCCGGATTTGTATATTTCAACCTATAACTTATATACGTTGGTGGCATCTTGGATAGCAGGCATTTTAGGGGGTATCTTTTCTTTCGGGGGCATTGTGATTATTATTATAGGTGTTGTGCTTCGGAAAACAGCAAACAAACAATAGTAAGGAGAAGAGAATTATGGCTAGAAGAAAAATTATTGCGGGTAACTGGAAAATGAATAAGACGCCAAGTGAGGCAGTTGCATTGGTGAATGAGTTGAAACCACTTGTAGCAAATGAGGAAGTGGATGTGGTATTTTGCGTACCAGCCATCGATATTATTCCATGTGTAGAAGCAGCAAAAGGTAGTAATATTGAAATTGGTGCGGAGAATATGTACTTCGAAGAGAGTGGTGCATATACAGGAGAGATTGCTCCAAATATGCTTACAGATGCTGGGGTTAAATATGTAGTAATTGGTCATTCTGAGAGACGTGAGTATTTCGCAGAGACCGATGAGACAGTAAATAAGAAAGTAAAGAAAGCTTTTGAACATGGTATTACACCAATTATCTGTTGTGGTGAGTCTTTGACTCAGAGAAAACAGGGAATCTACATTGATTGGATTCGTATGCAGATTAAGATTGCATTCCAGGATGTAACAGCAGATCAGGCAAAGAAAGCAGTTATTGCTTATGAGCCAATCTGGGCAATCGGAACTGGTGAGACAGCTACTTCCGACCAGGCAGAAGAAGTATGTAAAGCAATCCGTGATTGCATCGCAGAAGTTTATGATGATGCAACTGCAGAGGAAATCCGTATCCAGTACGGTGGTTCTGTAAATGACGGAAATGCAGCAGAGCTTTTCGCAAAACCAGATATTGATGGTGGTCTTGTGGGTGGTGCTTCTTTGAAAGCAGATTTTGGTAAGATCGTAAATTATAAATAATTCTATTCTAAATGATACAGAGCCTCAGAAGCAAAGTGGTTTTTGGGGCTCTTTTCTATGAGAGTGAAAAGAGGGAAAAGAATGAAGGAAACAGAGCATTCTTACTATATGTTTCATAAGCCGGCGGGTTGCATTTCGGCAAATCGGGATGAAATCCATGCTACCGTAATGGACTATTTTAAAGATGTAAACGACGAGGGGCTACATACTGTTGGACGATTGGATAAGGATACAGAAGGTTTACTATTTGTAACCAACGATGGGAAATGGACGCAAAAATTAATGCACCCGGACAATCATGTTCCCAAAACATATTTTTTCTGGTCTATGGGGGAACTGACGGAAGAGAAGATACAAATGATACAGGATGGGGTTATGCTACGAGGGGGAAAAGCGCGTCCGGCTGAAATCACTTTGGTAGAGACGAAACAATTGAAGGATATTCTGGAAATTGCAACAGGGATTCGGGCAGAGAATCAAATGGAACACCCAGTGTATGCAGCATTGCTTACGGTCCATGAAGGAAAAAAGCACCAAGTGAAACGTATGATTCGCGGAATTGGCGGTTATGTTGTATATCTGAAGCGAATTTCTGTGGGAACGGTGAAGTTGGATGAATTGTTGCGTCCAGGAGAATATCGACCATTGACGGAAGAGGAATTGGAGAAACTGTCATAGCAAAAAGTGACATGTTTATATATATTTATGAGAGATTTCTATACTTTTTTTGTGAAAAGCGTTAAAAAAAGGCAATTTTACAAAAAAGTGCTTTATCTTTTTAGGGGAGTTGTGTTATAATATTCGCAGCGACTATTCAAAAGATCTTTGAAAGTCAAGAATACAATACAATATTTTTAGGAGGAATTTAGAGTCATGGCAAACAAATGGGTTTATTTGTTCAGTGAAGGTAACGCTGACATGCGTGAGCTCCTCGGTGGTAAAGGTGCTAACCTTGCAGAGATGACAAACATCATCGGTGCAGATTCCGTACCACAGGGATTCACAATTACAACAGAGGCATGTACACAGTATTACGAAGACGGAAGAAAAATCAACGACGAGATTCAGGGACAGATTAATGAGTACATCGTAAAAATGGAAGAGATTACAGGTAAGAAATTTGGAGATATCGACAATCCACTTCTTGTATCTGTACGTTCTGGTGCTCGTGCATCCATGCCTGGTATGATGGATACAATCCTTAACCTTGGTTTGAATGAAGACGTAGTAAATTCTATGGCAGAGAAATCCGGAAATGCTCGTTGGGCTTGGGACTGCTACAGAAGATTTATTCAGATGTATTCTGACGTAGTTATGGAAGTTGGTAAGAAATACTTTGAAGAGCTTATCGACAAAATGAAAGAAGATAGAGGCGTTACTCAGGACGTAGAACTTACAGCAGATGACTTGAAAGAGTTGGCTAGCCAGTTCAAAGCTGAGTACAAAGCTAAGATTGGTGAAGATTTCCCATCTGATCCTAAAGAACAGCTTATGGGTGCAGTTAAAGCGGTATTCCGTTCATGGGATAACCCAAGAGCTAATGTTTATCGTCGTGACAATGATATTCC